>JAUXJB010000022.1 GCA_030624945.1 Deltaproteobacteria bacterium
TGGTGGGACCCCTGGCACCGACCGAGGCGCCCCGTGCTGCCGAGTTCACGCCGGCCATGCTCTGGAAGACCGATGCCGGCGGTGAGTTCACCCACTTCACTCGCCGCTGGTCGCTGTTCACCGGCCGCCTGGAGGAGAAGGAGCTGGGCCGCGGCTGGTTCGACGGCATCCACCCCGACGACATCTCGGCCTGGACGGAGACCTACGCGGATCGCCTCGAGAGCCGCAAGGAGTTCACGGTGGACCTGCGTCTGCGCACGGCGACGGGTGCCTATGCTTGGGTCCGCCATCACGGCCTCCCCCGCTTCGACGCGCAGCAGCAGTTCACCGGCTACGTCGGCTCCTCGTTCGACATCACCGACCTCAAGCAGGGGCGGGACGAGCTCACGGCCGAGACCATGCGTCTCGCGGAGGCGAAACGCGATCTCGAGGATCTGGCCCAGAACGCGGCCCACGATCTCCAGGAGCCGCTGCGCAACCTGGAAGCGATGGTGCGCCGTCTCGAGGGTGTGTCGCGTACCCAGGCCGAAGCGCTGCGCAAGGCCTGCCTGGCGCAGCTTCGCCGCCTACGTACACTCGTTCGCGACATCGCCGACTTCGCACGGGGCGGCAGGGGCGAGCTCGCGCTCGCGGTCTGCGATCCGGCCGAGCCCCTGGAGTGGGCCATCTCGAATCTGCGTGAGCGGATCGACGCCAGCGAGGCGGTGATCGAGGTCGAGCCCCTCCCACGGGTGATGGCCGATCCATACCAGCTCGGGCGTCTGTTTCAGAATCTGGTCGCCAACGCGCTGAACTTCGCCGGCCAGGAGAGCGCCGTAATCATGGTGAGCGGGGTGCGAAGCGGCGAAGAGGTGCAGCTCTGGGTCCGCGACGAGGGGATCGGGATCGACACGGTCCATCACGAGACCATCTTCGGCGCGTTCCAGCGCCTGCACGGGGAGACGGTGGCCGGCAGCGGGATGGGACTGACGATCTGCCGCCAGATCGTCTCACGGCATGGGGGCCGGATCTGGGTGGAATCGGCTCCCGATCGGGGCTCCACGTTCTTCTTCACGCTGCCGGGCGCGTGAGGAACGTCCCCGCTACTCGGTGTTGGTGCCCTCGCGCTGGCTCTCGCCGGCGCGCTCCCCGAGCTCCTCACGGGGCTGGGGGGTAGGCCCCGGCTCCTCGCCGTCGCCGCCGTTGCCGATGAAGCGCGTGACCAGCTGATCGCTCGCGGTCGCCTCGACCGTTCCGCCCAGCGTCAACACCTCGCGGGCCCGCTCCTCGCGTTCGTCCGAGTCGTCCTCTCGTACGGCTGCCGCTACATCCGCGCGGCGCGTGTCATCGGTTCCGAGTAACGGAGCCGTCTGAGGGGCCACCGAGGCCGCGCGCTCCAGGTCCTCCGGCTCGTCGGCTCGTCCCAGGCTCTGGGTCTGCGCCCGCTCCAGTGCTTCGGCCACGGCCCGGTCACGCTCTCCCGGATCCCGGGAGGCGAACGCTTCGGGCGTGGAAGCGGCGGGCGTAAACTCGAGATCCTCACGAGCGAGTCCCACCGACTGGGCGCTGTCCTGGCTGACCTGCGGGCGCTCCTCGGCGTCGCGCCGGCTGGGTAGACGCTTCGCCTCCTCTGCCTTCTCCCGGTCTTCCTTGGTCTCGATGAGCCCGTCCAGCTTCGGGAGCTGCGAGCGGTCCCGCAGGCCCTGGAGGATGATGTCTTCCGGAGCGGGCTGCTCGCGCTGCTCCTCCAGGGGAGGGGGACCTGTACCCAGCCGGACGGCGATGAACTGCGGCTGGGTTGCTCGGGCCTCCGTCGCTGCGCGCTCCTCGCGCGCGGTATCCTGCCGTCGCTCCTCTTTGGCCGCCTCCGTGCGGGCTCGCTCGTTGAGGTCTCGCGCCTCCTGGGAGATGGTGACCTCGGGCTTGGCCTCGGTCCGGGCCTCCTGGGAGGGACGCTCTACGGACTCTGAACGCCGGGCCTGCGCCGGGCCAGTGCTCTCGAGCGGCGGGCTGTCTTGAAGGCTACCTACATCCATGTCTGCCTCTGCGGCTCCAGTGGTCGGCAGGGACCGATCACCAGGCCTTACAGCGAGTACATCGACAGCGTCAGGTGGGTCCTTTAGCGCCCTTCGCGGAAAACTGGCGCAAGCTGGCGACTCCTGCGGCAGTACGTGCGCAGGTTGCGCGCAACTCGACACTCTGGCTCAAGTCGGGACGGGGCCGCCCCGATGAGAAGGCTGGAGACGGGAGTAGAAGCGTGAGGGCGGATGCCACCTTTGTAGCCCTGTCGGGGATCGCGGCGGGACAGAAGCGCCTTCAGGGCTCGAGCCACAACCTCGCCAACCTGCTCACGGAGGACTTCCATCCCGTCCGGACGAGCCAGGAGGAGGTCGCCGAAGGCGGCACCCGAGCGACGCAGAAACGGGCCCAGCAGCCCGAGCCGGTCTCCATCGCGAACGAGCTGATAGACCAGGAGCTCGCTGCCCTGCAGATCCGGGCCTCGATTCGGGCCGTGGACACGGCCCTCAAGACGCTGGGCGGACTGCTCGACATCAAGAGCTGACCAGCCCCTGGCCCCTCCCGCGGGGTCCCGCATGTACAATCGTGCGCGATGCTGTGGGGAAAAGTTGCGGTGGTTGCGCTCGTCGGCTGGCTTGCGGCCTGCCAGGGACTCGACCCTACCGGCACTGCCGCTCCTGACGCGCCGGCGCCCGCACCCGTGACGCCGGAGACGCCGGGAGTGCCGCTCTTGCTGCGCGGAGCCTCCGTCATGACGGCGGCCGGTCCGACGTTCGCCCGGGCCGACGTCTTGATTCGCGGCACGGTGATCGCCGCCGTCGGGCCAGATCTGGAGATCCCCGCCGGTGCCGAGATCATCGACGCCTCCGGTCGCTGGATCACGCCGGGCCTGATCGATCCCCACTCGCACATAGGGGTTCTCCCTGTTCCCCGCGTGGCGTCGCTCTACGATGTCAACGAGCGGACCGGCCCGTTCAAGCCCGAGCTGCGCGCGGCGGACTCGTTCTGGCCCCAGGATCCCACGATCGAGCGCGCGCTGGCGGGAGGGGTGACCACGATCCACGTCCTGCCGGGGTCCGCGAACCTCGTCGGAGGGCAGGGCGTGACCCTGCGCCTGATGCCCGGTCTGGCAACCAGCGAGATGGTCTTCTCGGGCGCGCCCGCGACCATGAAGATGGCCTGCGGCGAGAACCCCAAGCGCGTCTACGGCAGCCGTCAGAAGGAGCCGGGCACGCGCATGGCAGAGGTGGCGATGCTCCGGCAAGAGCTGGAGCAGGCGCGAGCCTACGTGCGCAAGCCCGACGAGGCGCGCGACTACTCGAAGGAGGCGCTCGCCCGCGTCCTCAGAGGCGAGATCTTGATCCAGAACCACTGCTACCGCGCCGACGAGATGCTTCTGCGACTGGAGCTGTTCGCCGAGTTCGGGATCGCGCCGCGCGCATTCCACCACGCCGTGGAGGCCTACAAGATCGGCGATCGGCTGGCGGCGTCGGAAGTCGCGGCCGTGGTCTGGGCAGACTGGTGGGGCTCGAAGATGGAGCTTCTCGACGCGGTTCCCGCCAACGCCGCGCTGCTGGATGCCAGGGGCGTCCGGGTCTCGCTGCACTCCGACTCCGAGATGGACGTGCAGCACCTCAACCAGGAGGCCGCCAAGGCCCTGGCCGCGGGACGCCGGGCGGGTCTGGACCTGGATCGCGACCGCGCGATTCGCTGGATCACCGCGAACCCGGCCTGGGTGCTGGGCATCTCCGACCGGGTCGGCACGCTCGAGCGGGGCAAGGACGCGGATCTGGTGATCTGGTCCGGCGACCCCTTCAGCGTCTACAGCCGTGCGGATCTCGTCCTGATCGAGGGTGTGCGCCGTTACGAACGAGCTCGGACCGACGCACCTCCGCGTTCCGACTTCGAGCTCGGCATCCGCGAGCGACCGTGATCTCCCTGCTGGCCGCCGTCGCAATCGTGGGTGCGACCGTCTACACGGGAGAGGGTCCGCCCTTCGAGAACGCCACCATCCTGATCGAGTCGAACCGCGTGCAAGCCGTCGGCCCGGATGTGCGCGTGCCGACGGACGCGCGGGTGATCGAGGCGCACGGCGCCTTCGTGACGCCGGGGTTGATCGATGCCTCCTCTCGCCTGGGCGTCAACGATGTCTCGCAGGAGCCCTCGAGCGTCGAGGCGACACTGGATCGCGGGGATCCGGTGCGCGCGGCGCTACGCGTGGCCGACACCTACAACCCGGCGTCGCTCACGATCCCGCCGGCGCGCGCGGCGGGGATCACCTCGGCGGTGATCGTGCCCGTCGGCGGCCTGATCTCGGGACTCTCGATCTGGGTCGATCTGGCCGAGGAATCTCCGATCCGCAGGGACGCGCTGGCACTGCACGTGGCCCTCGGAGCCGAGCGTCGGCGGGGATCGCGCACGGAGAAGTTTGTGCGCCTGCGCGAGGTGCTCCAGGATGCGCACCTCTACCGCGACAACCGCGGACCTTACATCTCCGGTCGCTTGCGCGAGCTCTCTGTCTCGGCCAGCGATCTCGAGGTCCTCTCGCGCGCACTGGGCGGCGAGCTTCCCGTCGTGTTTCGGGTCGACCGGGCGTCCGAGATCCGAACCGCTCTCGGGATCATCCGCGAGTACGAGCTCGACGGCGTGCTCTCGGGCGCCCTCGAAGGGTGGAGCGTGGCCCAGGAGATCGCGCGCGCCGAGGTGCCCGTGCTGCTGGACCCGACCCAGAACCTTCCGCGCGGCTTCGACGCGTTGCGCGCCAGGGAGGACAACGCGCTGCGGTTGCACCGGGCGGGAGTCACGGTGGCCTTCACCGACGGCGGGGCCTCCCACTTCGCCACACGGCTCCGGCAGCTTGCGGGCAACGCGGTGGCGCACGGCTATCCCTACGAAGCCGCGCTGGCCGCGATCACGAGCATCCCGGCGCGCATCTTCGGGGTGATCGACGCGGGCTCCATCCGACCGGGAGCCCTGGCCAATCTGGTCGTCTGGACCGGAGATCCGCTGGAGGTCTCGAGCTGGGCCACGCGCGTCTTCGTGCGGGGGATAGAGGTCTCCCTGCAGACGCGCCAGGACCTGCTGACCGAGCGCTACATGCCGGTCCCGCAGCCATGACCCCGGCGTCGGCTGGACCGCCCGGACGGCTCTCCCGGGCGGAGCTGCTCGAGCAGATCGACACGGGAGAGATCGAGACCGTGGTCACGGTATTCCCCGACATGTACGGTCGCCTGGTCGGCAAGCGGATCAGTGGCCGCTTCTTTGCGGAGGAGACGGCCGTGCACGGCATGCGCGTCTGCGACTATCTGCTGGCCTGCGACATGGAGATGGATCCCGTGCCCGGGTACGCCCTCACGTCATGGGAGACCGGGTACGGCGACTTCCTGTGCCTGCCCGACTGGGGGACGCTGCGCAGGGCCAGCTGGCTCGAGAGGAGCGCGATCGTCATCTGTGATGTGTTGGAAGATGGGACGTCGACCCCGGTCTCGGTCGCCCCGCGCGCGGTGCTGCGGCGCCAGATGGAGCGCGCGCGCGCCGCGGGATACGAACCGTTGGGAGCTTCCGAGCTCGAGTTCTTCGTCTTCAAGAACTCCTTCGAGGAGGTTCGTTCGCGCGGATACGACCGGCTCGAGACCTTTGGAAGCTACATCGAGGACTACCACATCCTGCAGGGCACCCGGGTCGAGCCTCTGGTCGGATCGATACGCCGCCATCTCGAGCGCTCGGGAATCCCCGTGGAGTTCAGCAAGGGCGAGTGGGGTGCGGGCCAGCATGAGATCAACCTTCGCTACTGCGAGCTCCTCGAGATGGCCGACCGCCACGTTCTCTACAAGAATGCGGCCAAGGAGATCGCCGATGCGCAGGGTCTGGCGCTCACCTTCATGGCGAAGTGGTCTTCGGAGCACGCCGGCAGCAGCATGCACGTACACGCCAGTCTCTGGGATGCGCCAGAAGTGACGACCAACCTCTTCGCGGGCGACGAGCCGCTTGCGGGTACACCCGTACGCAGCGCAGCGGTATTTCGACACTGGCTCGCGGGCTGGTTGGAGCACGCCAAGGAGCTGACGCTCTTCTTTGCCCCCTACGTCAACTCGTACAAGCGCTTCGTAAAGGGCACCTTCGCCCCGACCGCGATCGCCTGGTCGTACGACAACCGGACCACGGGCTTCCGGGTAGTGGGCCGCGAGCGCTCGCTGCGTATCGAGTGCCGGATTCCGGGGGCCGACGCGAACCCCTACATGGCCTTCGCCGCGCTGATCGCCGCAGGCCTCGACGGTCTGGACCGAAAGCTCGAGCCCGAGGAGGCACTCGAGGGGAATGCGTACGCTTCGCGCGACGTTCCGATGCTCCCGCGCTCGCTGGGAGAGGCGATCGAAGCGGCCGAGTCGAGCGAGTTCCTGCGCGAGGCGTTCGGAGCCGACGTGCTGGAGCACTACCTGCACTTCGCCCGCACCGAGAAGCGCAAGTTCGACGAGGCGGTGACGACGTGGGAACGCCAGCGCTTCCTGGAGCGCTCCTGAACCCGTGGCCGGCGGTGCGCCCGTCATCGGGATCACGACTTACGGCCCCGAGGTCCTCGTCCCCGGAGGCCTCTCGGTCCTCTCTCTGCCCAGAGTGTACAGCGATGCCGTGGCCGACGCGGGCGGGATTCCCGTGTTGCTCGGCATCTCCGCCGCTCCCCCCGAGGAGATGCTCGCGCGCCTGGACGGACTGGTGATCGCAGGCGGGGGAGATCTCGATCCCGCAACGTACGGGGGCGGAGAACACGAATCCGTGTACATGGTCAACGCGGATCGCGACGCGTTCGAGATGGCCATGGCAAGGGGCGCTCTGGCCCGCGAGGATCTGCCCGTCCTGGGTATCTGCCGCGGGATGCAGGTCCTCAACATCGCTCTCGGAGGGGATCTCGAGCTTCACATTCCCGACGTGTACGGAGACGAGGTCGCGCACCGGTTGCCACCTCGCAACCCTACCCACCATCCGGTGCGCGTGGAGCCCGGAAGCGCGTTCGAGCACATCTACGGGAGGACGGAGTTTGACGTCTGCTCGTGGCACCACCAATGCGTTCGGGAGCTAGGACGGGACCTCGTGCCGGTGGCGTGGTCTGCCGATGGCGTCATCGAGGGAGTTGTCTACGGGCCGCGACCCGGAGTCCTGGGGATCCAGTGGCATCCGGAGATGCAGGTTCGCGACGACCCCCTGCAACGGCGACTCTTCGAAGCGCTCGTAGAGAGCGCGCGAGACGGATGAGCTCGCTCGCGACCGTCATCACGGTTTTCCGTGGGGGCTGCGAGGCGGTTTCCGAGGGTCGGATCGTCGCGCTCCGCCTGGTGGGGCGCCATGCACACCGGGCGCAGGCGCTCGCCGTTGGCGATCGCGTCTCCTTCGATCCCGAACGGGGGGTCGTTGTGGACGTGCAGCCGCGCCGCACGCAGCTGGCGCGTCGGCGGTCGCGCGATCCGCGAACGGAGCAGGTGATCGCGGCCAACATCGACCGACTCGCGATCGTCGCGACGGTAGCGGATCCCGTCTTCCACTCGGAGACGGTCGATCGTTTCGCGCTCGCAGCCTTCGCGGGAGGTCTCGAGGCGATTCTCGTGGTGAACAAGATCGACCTGCTCGGGGGGAAGCCGATCTCAGACGAGATTCGTGCCTACGAGGAGGTGTTCGAGGTCTACCCCACGTCGGCGCTGGTCGGGACGGGAGTGGAGGAGCTCGGCGAGCGCCTCCGCGACTCGATCACCGTCTTCGGGGGCCACAGCGGCGTGGGCAAGTCATCGCTCTTGAACGCGCTTGCGCCCGAGCTTCGGCTCGAGACGGCGCGCGTGAGTGCCAAGACCCGGCGCGGTCGGCACACCACCACGAGCGCGACATGGATCCAGCTACCCGGTGGAGCCGTGGTCGTCGACACACCCGGAGTGAGCGACATCGCGAGCGGTCCCGTCGATCCGGCCCTGCTCGACCATGTCTACCCCGATATCGCACGCGCCGCGCAGGAGTGTCGCTTTCGGAACTGCCGCCACGGGGCCGAGCCGGACTGCGCCGTCCGCGCCGCCGTCGAAGCGGAGCAGCTGCGTCCCTCGCGCCTCGATTCCTACCGGCGGCTGGTCGCCGAGCTCGAGCAGTCGCCGGGCTGATCGGTCGGAGCGCCTGATAGCATGGCGGCGTGACCAGCCTGGCGATTTCGGGTGTGCGCGTCTGGGACGGCGAGTCGGAGGAGCGGAGCATCGAACCGCTCACGATTCGCATCGAGGGAGAGCGGATCACCGCGATCGGCAGCGCGCCGGAGTTGCGTGCGGATGCGGAGGTCCTCTCCTTCGACGCGGCGACCGCGCTCCCCGGTCTCATCGATGCACACGTCCACTTCTGCATCGATCCCGGGATCCGAACGCCGGAGGCGCAGGACGAGGTTCCGTTCGAGGAGCGGGAGCGCGCGATGGAAGCGCGCGCCCTCGCCATGGCTCAGGCGGGGATCACCACCGCGCGCGATCTCGGAGGGGGCGCCTGGCGCGAGATCGCTTTGCGCGATCGCATTGCCGCCGGGCAGATTCCGGGCCCGCGGATTCTGTGCGCGGGTCAGCCCCTGACCACGATGCGCGGCCACTGCTGGTTCTGGGGTGGCGAGGCCGTGGGAGAGGCGGAGATCCGAGCGGTGATCGCGCGTCAGGTGGAGCGCCGTGCCGACTGGATCAAGGTGATGGCGACGGGGGGCATCACGACCAAGGGGACGAACCCGGGCGATGCCCAGTTTGAGGCCGCGGAGCTGCGGCTGGCCGTCGCCGAGGCGGAGCGACACGATCGGCCGGTCGCCGCGCACTGCCACGGCACCGAGGGGATTCGGCGCGCCGCACAGGCGGGCGTGCGAACGATCGAGCACTGCTCCTTCGCGGGCGGGGAGGGGTTCGGGAGCGGGCTCGATCCGGAGGTGGTGCGTTCCATCGCGCAGGGCGGTGCGTGGGTGTCGCCGACGGTGAATGCGGGCTGGAAGCGATTCCTCGACCCGGAACCCAGGCTCGCCGCCTTCGGCGCTCGCATGTCCGAGGTCCTGCAGAGTCTGCGGAGCGAGGGGGTGGGACTGATCGCGTCTACAGACGCGGGCATCCCCAACGTCGCGCACGATCGCCTGCCGGAGGCGCTCGCGGTGTTCGCCGCCCTCGCGAAGCTGTCGAACCGGGACGCCCTGCGCAGCGCGACTTCGGAATCGGCGCGCGCTCTCGGCATCGA
Organism: Deltaproteobacteria bacterium; assembly: GCA_030624945.1. GTDB lineage: Bacteria > Myxococcota_A > UBA9160 > SZUA-336 > SZUA-336 > JAUXJB01. The sequence continues at coordinate 9,223 of JAUXJB010000022.1, forward strand.
GGCCACGACGGGCGCGCTGCGGCCCGGCCTCGCAGCCGACATCCTGGTCGTCGACGGGGATCCGCTTCGCGATCTGGCGGCTCTCCAGAGACCGCTGCTCGTAGTCGCGCGCGGTCGCCGCGTGCCCGCCGCGGATTGAGCTGCGTGCGTCTTGCCGGCGACCTGCGCCTCCTCACGCTCGCTCGGCTCGCCGCCGATGCACGGGATGGAGGGTCTTGGGAAGCCCGCGCATGAGAGCGAGCGAGATCCTGACCGCCGTCCTGCTCTCGCCCCTGGCGATCTGGGGCGGCTTGCCGGGCGTGATCGTCTTCGTGGGCGGGATCTCCGCCCACGTCGTGCTGAGCGTGGCGAAGGAGAGAGAGCGGGACGATCAGGTCGCGCGCGAGACGGCGCAGAGGCTCCGCGAGGCGGAGGCCAAGCCGACCGCGTACCGAGCCTGACCCCACAGTCGAGTCCTGCTCGGCTAGAAGCTGCTCAGCCCCGTCGTCTCCTGCAACCAGTAGAGGAAGCGCTTGCGCGTCGACTCTTCGCCGTACGCCTCGTAGGGAACGCTGAACACCCGCCCGCCGTCATTCCCCCAGACCAGCTCGAAGTAGGCACGGGCGTCTCGCAGGGCCTGGGCATCGGGCGACCCGCGTACCGCGACGTTGGTTTCCAGGTTGAAGTCCTGGAGGTTGCGACGGGTGAAGTTGGCGGAGCCCAGAAGCAGCACACTCTCGCCGTCTGCGTAGTCCGCGAGCAGCATCTTGGCGTGGCACTGCTCGCCGTGGGTGTCGCACCAGCGCACGGGAATCCCGCTCTCGCGCAGGGCTGCCGCCACCGGCCGGTTGGGAATCCCGTTCTTCTTGTAGCCGAAGGCATCCTTGTTGGGATCGAGCAGAATCCGAACGGAGGAGCCGCGCTCGTGGGCCGAGATGAGCTCTTCGACGACGGCCCGGTCCGAGAGGTAGAACATGGCCAACGCGAGCCGGTCGCCTCGCTTTGCTCGCTCGAGGTTCTCGAGGAGGACGTCTCGGATCTTCTTCTCGGTGAGGACCTGCACCGTGGAATCCCCGACCTGTGGACTCGTACGGATCGAGATGTCCGGGACCTTGCCATCGGAAAACGCGATGATGGCCTTTTCGGTCTCGAGGAGATCCTCCACGGCCGGACCGCCGAAGCGGATCGCGACGTTGCCGTGCGCGCTGCTCCCGTCGTGCGGGTTGGCGGAAGTCACGAGGCCGATGTAATCGGAGCCGTTGTCGGCTAGCACGACCTTGCGGTGGTTCGCTTTGAAGTTCAGGAGTGCGAGGTAGCTCCGCAGGGAGACTCGCTCCCCGCCGAAGGGGCTCGGGAGGGTGGGTAGGTTGTTGTTCCGGAACGGCTTCACGATGAGGCGCCAGAAGCCGGAGTAGGTCGGGTTGCTGTCGCGGAGCCTGTCCAGACGCGTCACGATGACCTGGATACCCGCTTCCTCGAGCGCCTCGAAGTGCTTCGACTCGATTCCCCCGTAGACGGTATTGACGGGATCGGAGATCACGACCACGCCGAGCTCGGGCCGCTCTCGCTTGCGGGCGATGAGGGTCTGCGTGAGCTCCGCAGATAGAGCGCGGGTCTCTTCTCGAATGTCTCCCTGAAAGTCATTGAACAGAAACATGTCGACGAGGACGAAGCGCTCAGCGGCGCTGATCATGCGGAACACCTCGTCAAAGATGTGCTGCTCCACGTGTCGCTGCCCCGCGCTATCCACGGAGGTCAAGTCCGCGAAAAACCTCACATCGGACGCGGCGTGGACCTCGCCGGCGTGAGACGTGCCGGCCGGCATCGATTGGAACGTGGGGTAGAAGCAACCGCTTCCCAGGCATAGGACCCACAGGATCCACGCCATAGCTCGCGTTCTCATGGATCCGATTGTACCGATTGAAGTCTGCGAGGGAATGCCTCTCTCCCCTGACGCTTGCGAGGGGTGTCCACGCGTGAGAGGCTGCCCGGACTGTGACCGCTTCCCGTCCTGCGTCCTCGGAAATGTTCGCCCCGCTCCGCGTGCGGGATTTCCGGCTCCTCTTCGCGGGCATGGTCATCGGCCAGATGCTGATGCCGCTGCAATTCATCGCGCAGATCATCTGGGTTCAGCAGAGCGCATCCGAAGAGGTGCGGATCGTACTCGTGGGTCTGATCGCCGCCGTCCGCGGAGCGGGAATGATCACGTTCGGCCTCTACGGGGGCGCACTTGCGGACCGATTCGATCGGCGCCTCCTGCTGATCGTGACCCAATCCTCCGTGCTCGCCCTCAACCTGCTCGTCGCTGCGGTGATGATCCTGGCTGCCTCCTATCCTCTGGGGCTCGCGCCCTTCTACATCCTCACGTTCATGGCCTCGGCGCTCGCGGCGATCGATGCGCCCACGCGGCAGGCGCTCGTGCCCGACATCCTGGGCCGGCGTCTCACGCCCGGCGGGATCGCGCTCAACTCGGCGGGGGGACAGATCGCCCTGCCGGCCGCCATGTTCTTCGCCGGCTACATGATCGACGCGCTGGGACCCGGCATGGCCTATGCGGTGGGCAGCCTGGGACACGTCGCCCAGGTCGGGGCCCTCTTGCTCATGCGCCACCGCACCCGCGTGCACGCGCGCGCGGATCGCCCGGAGACCGGGCTGCGCCGCACCATCTCGGATGTGCGCGAGGGTTTGGTCTACACCTACAACCACGCGATCGTGCTGTGGGTCATCGTCCTGATCGTGGCCATGCAAGGGCTCGGCTTCCCCGCGGTGGCGAACCTGGGGCCGACCTGGATCACGACCGTCGTGGGCGTGCCGGTTCGCCACCTGGGCATTGTCGCGGTCCCCTGGGGCGTGGGTGCGTTCCTCGCCTCCATGACCCTGACGCGGTTCCCCCTCGTGGAGCGGAAGGGCCTCGTCGTCTCGCTGGCCGTGCTCGGCTTTGGTCTCTTCTTCGTGATCTTCGCGATTCGACCCACCGTGGCCTTTGCGATGCTGGGTCAGTTCGGCATCGGGGCGTCGATGACGACCGCGCAGGTCTCCGGGACGGCGCTGATCCAGCTGCTCGTGCCGAACGAGGTGCGCGGGCGCGTCATGGGCGTGCTCCACGTCAACATGGGGCTGGCGCAGCTCATGACCCTCCCCGTAGCGGCGCTGGGTCAGCTGATATCGCTCCAGGTTCTGTTTCCCATCCTCGCGTTCTCGTTGCTCGCGGTCGTATCGGTCATTCTGTTCGCCCGTCCCGCCATCTGGCGCGCCCGCGTGCTGCAAGCGGAGCTGGCCGAGCCGGGAGAGTCCGCGGCGCTCTAGGCGACGACAATGGTTTCCCGTCGAGACACCCCGCGGGTTAGAATGGCCCTTTCACAGGAAGGGAAACGCCGTGAGTACGACTGATGATTTCGAGGGACTCCTCGATCCGATTGCGCTCGACAAGTGGATCCAGGCGCAGGATCTGCCCGGCTCCGGGCCCGTGACGGACATCGAGAAGCTGCCCGGCGGATCGCAGAACAA
>JAUXJB010000014.1 GCA_030624945.1 Deltaproteobacteria bacterium
AACAGGCCCATCGCGATTCCCGCATTCAGCATCCCCTGCAGCCAGAGCAGAAGGCTCGCTCCGACGGCGATCAGCCGGGCGAAGGGCGTCTTGGCGCGTGCGGCGATCCCGAGCGACGCCAGGCCGATGATCGCGAGGCAGACGAGTACGCAGGCCACACCGAAGAGCCCCGCCTCCTCGCCGATCACCGAGAGGATGAAGTCGGTGTGGGCTTCGGGCAGGTATCCGAGCTTCTGCTGGCCCGCTCCGAAGCCCGCCCCCGTGAGCCCTCCCGCGCCAAATCCGAGCTCGGACTGGATCAGCTGGTAGCCGCCGCCCAGAGGGTCGGCCCACGGGTCGAAGAACCCCTTGAAGCGGTCCATGCGGTAGTCCGCCAGCAGGGCTACCCAGAAGGCGACGGGAATCGCCACGAGTCCCGTCACCGCGAGATGGTCGAGTCGTGCGCCGGCGGCGTAAATCATGACGGCGGCGAACAGCAGGATCAGGGCGGCGCTCCCGAAATCGGGCTGCTGCAGCAACACCAGGGCGGGAAGTGCGGCGAGCAGTCCGGGAACCAGGATGCTCACGCGGAAGTCGCGCATCCGCTGACAGCGACCGGCCAGCCACTGCGCCAGGCCGAGTACGAGCCCGAGCTTGGCGAGCTCGAGCGGCTGAAACGTGATCTCCCCGAGCACAAGCCAGCGCCGCGCGCCGTTCTCGGCCACGCCGAGGGGGCCGAGCGTCGCGATCAATGCCACCAGCGTGCCCGCGTAGGCGAGGTAGCCGACGCGCTGCAGCCAGTCGAGCGGCACGCGTGCGAGCACGAGCGCGCCGATCACGCCCACTGCCAGGCCGGCGAGCTGCCGTCCCACGTAGACCCACGAGCTGCCGAAGATCAGCTCCGAGCGCGACGCGCTGGCACTGTAGATCATCACCAGACCGATACCGAGCAATAGCGCGGCTGCGACGATCAGCTGGTGGGTTCCGAGGCGGTTCAGCACGACCCTTCTCCTGGAGCCGGAGCAGCGTCGGGCAGCGCTCGCGCCAGCTCGGCGAAGCGCTCGCCGCGTTCCTCGAACGAGTGGAACTGGTCGTGACTCGAGCAGGCGGGGGCGAGCAGCACCACGTCGCCCGGGACCGCGCGTCGCGCCGCCTCGCGCAGGGCAGATTCGAGCCTGCAGCTCTCTATCACCTCGGTCGCCCCGGCCAGCGCCGAGGCGATCGCCTGCGCCGACTCGCCGTACGCGATCACGGCGCGCGCGCGCCGAGCCTCGGGCACCAGTGGCGCGAACGAGAGCCCCTTGTTTCGACCCCCGCAGATCCACACGGTCGGCGAGCGCTGTGCGGCGGCGGTCGCAGCTGCCGCTGACGGGTTTGTCGCCTTGGAGTCGTTCACGTAGCGAACGCCCCCGCGAACGCAGATCTCGTTCGCGCGATGCGGCAGGCCCTCGAAGCTCGTCAGTACCGCGGCGATCGCCTCGTCCCGCGCGCCCGCGACAAATGCCGCGGCCGAGGCGGCCAGTGCATTCGCCACCGGAGTGCGCGCCGCCCGGGACAGCGCCGAGTGCTCGACCCGCAGCTGGATCTGGCCTTCGCGCGCGACGACGAGCTCGGAGCCGGCCAGGAACGCGCCGCTGGCGAGCGATCGCTGCTGCGAGAAGCCGAACGTCGTTGCGGGTGCGGATGCGGCGACGCGCGACGCCCAGGTATCGTCGAGGTTGGCCACGAGCACGTCCTCGGGGCTCTGCAGCTCCGCCAGGCGCGCCTTGGCGGCGGCGTAAGCCTCGAGCGTGCCGTGACGATCCAGATGATCGGGTGCGAGGTTCAGCAGTATCGCCACGCGTGCTCGCAGCTGGCGCGCGTGCTCGAGCTGAAAACTCGAGACCTCCGCTACCACCCAATCGAGGCGCCGCCCGACGAGCTCGCACAGGGGTGTGCCCAGGTTGCCGCCCACGGCCGTGTCGAAGCCGCTCGCGCGCAGCATGTCTCCGATCATCACGGAGGTCGTGCTCTTGCCGTTCGTGCCCGTGACCGCGACGATCGGTGCCTCGAGGAGCTGGGCCGCGAGGTCGACCTCGGGCACGATGTTCTCGCGGGCTTGCAGTGCGAAGCCGGGGCTCGCCACGACGATCTCGTAGGTCTCGAGCGCGGGGAGCTCGTCGCCTTCGATTCGCCCCACCTCGAGCGGCAGGTCTGTGAGCGCAGAGGAGTCGCGGTCGTAGGCGCTGACGCGTGCACCCTGCGAGAGGAGCAGCTCCAGCGCCGCTCTTCCCGAGCGGCCCAGACCGAGTACGAGAACGCGTCTGCCCGAATAGTTCATCGCAGCTTGAGCATCGAGAGGGCGACGAGGCCCAGAATCACCGTGACGATCCAGAACCGGACGATGATCTGGGGCTCGGGCCAGCCCCGAAGCTCGTAGTGGTGGTGGATGGGAGCCATGCGAAACACGCGACGTCGGCGCAGCTTGTAAGAGCTGACCTGCACGATCACGGAGAACATCTCCACCAGGAAGATTCCGCCCGCGATCATGAGGACGATCTCTTGGCGGATGATCACGGCTACCGTGCTGAGAGCTCCGCCCAGCGCGAGAGCTCCCGTATCCCCCATGATCAGGGAGGCGGGATACGTGTTGAACCACAGGAATCCCAGGCCCGCGCCTATCATCGCCGTGCAGAAGATCGCCAGGCTGCCGGCTCCCGGGACGTACTTGAGCTCCAGATAGTCGGCGATCACGCTGTGCCCGACGACGTAGGCGAAGAGCCCGATCACTCCGGCCGTGATCATGGCCGGTCCGATGGCGAGACCATCGAGTCCGTCCGTCAGGTTCACGGCGTTCGAGAAGCCCACGATGAACAGCGCGGCCCAGGGTACGTACGCCCAGCCGATGGACGGGTGGAAGTCCTTGACGAACGGCAGCGAGATCTGGGCATCGAACCCGGGAAGTCGATACAGCACGACGGCTGCGACGCCGGCGATCGCGAACTGCCAGAAGAGCTTGGTGAACGCGCGGATCCCCGCGGGTTGCTTGCGCACCGCCTTGAGGTAATCGTCGGCAAATCCGACCAGCCCGCACCCGAGCGTCACGCCGAGCACGATCCAGATATAGGGATTGGTCCACTCCGCCCACAGCAGGGTGCTCGTGACGACGGCCAGCAGGATCAGCACGCCGCCCATGGTGGGGGTGCCCGCCTTTTGCTGGTGTCGCTCGGGTGGATCGTCGCGGATCGTCTGGCCGACCTGGCGGTCTTCGAGCCAACGGATGAGCGTGGGACCCACGACGAAGGCGATCAGCAGTGCGGTGAGCGTGGCGCCCACCGAGCGGAAGGTCAGGTAACGGAAGACATTCAGGACCGAGAAGTCCTGGGAGAGTCTCTCGAACAGGAGGTGGTAGAGCATCAGGCCGGCTCCATCAGGGCGGCCACGACGCGCTCCATCCGCATCCCGCGGGATCCCTTGACGAGCACCGTATCTCCCGCCCGCACGATCTTGGCCACGCACTGGGCCGCGCCGTTCGCGTCCTGCACCCTGAGCGTCTCGCCCACGCCGCCTTCTGCGGCCGATCCCGCCGTGTGCGCGGAGAGCGTACCCACGGCGACCAGCACGTCGATTGCGCGCTCTGCCACGGCGCGTCCGACGTCCGCGTGCAGCGCCTCCGCTTCGGAACCGAGTTCGAGCATGTCGCCCAGCACGGCGATCGTGCGCCCCCTGCGGCCGTGTGTGGCGAGGGTCGACAGCGCGGCCGCCACGGACTGCGGATTTGCGTTGTAGGTGTCATCGAGAAGTGTCACCTCGCCCGGCGCCCGCCGCAGCGTGAGGCGACCTTCGACGGCCTCGAAGGCAGCGAGACCTGTTCTGATCGCTTGCAGGGGTCTGGGTCCCAGGAGGCCCGTGGCTGCGGCCGCGGTGGCAGCGCACAACGCATCCTCCACGAGGTGTTCTCCCGGGGCATAGAGCTGGATGCGAACGCGGCCTGTGCCGGTCTCCAGATCGAAGCTCTCCCCCTCGCCGGTCGTCGACACGGACAGCGCCCGGAAGTCCGCGGAGGGATGGCGACCAAAGCGCAGCGTGCGGCCCCGGAAGCGCTTCGACTGCTCGACGCAGTGCGAGTCGTCGGCGTTCACGACCGCGGTTCCCCCGGGCCGGATGTGCTCGAAGAGCTCGCCCTTGGCGCGTGCGATCGCCTCGAGCGAGCCGAGTGGACCCAGGTGCGCAGGCGCGATGTTCGTGACGGCGCCCACCGTCGGGGATGCGATCGTCGCGAGCTGCGCGATCTCACCTTCATGGTTCATGCCCATCTCGACGAGCAGCGCGTCGTCGTCGAGCTCCAGCGTGAGCAGGGACAGGGGCAGACCGATGTGGTTGTTCAGATTCCCCCGACTCCGGCAGACTCGCAGGCCGTTCGCTCCCAGGATTCCCGCGCACATCTCCTTCGTGGTGGTCTTCCCGTTGGATCCGGTGATGGCCACGACGGGACCGGAGAAGCTCTGGCGATGTCGTGCCGCCAGGTCTCCGAGGGCGCGGACCGTGTCGTCGACGCGAATCGCGGATCCGGAGATCTCGCACTCGCGCGAGATCAACGCCCCCGCCGCGCCCTTGGCGAGCGCATCAGACAGGTAGTCGTGTCCATCGAAGCGCTGGCCCCGAATCGCGACGAAGAGCTGCCCGCGTTCGAGGCTTCTCGTGTCCGTAGATACTCCGCTGACCGGCGTCGCCCCGTCTCCACGGAGCTCCCCACCGCAGAAGTCCGCCAGCTCGCCGAGTGTCCAGCTCATGCGCGGTCCCCGCGCATCTCCAGGGCGCGGCGTGCCTCGATCCGATCGTCGAACGCGACGCGCTTGTCGCCGAGGATCTGGTAGTCCTCGTGGCCCTTGCCGGCGATCACGACGACGTCCTCCGGATCTGCGATACCGATGGCGTGCCGAATGGCCTCGCGCCGATCGACGCAGATCTCGTGTGCCCCGGAGAGGCCCTCCGCGACGTCCCGCAAGATCTTGTGGGGATCCTCGCTGCGGGGGTTGTCGCTCGTGGCCACGCAGAGGTCGCTGTGTGCGCAGACCGCGCGCGCCATCGGCGCGCGCTTTCCCCTGTCGCGGTCGCCCCCGCAACCGAAGACGGTGATGAGCCGCCCGCGCACAAGCGGCCGGATCGATGCCAGAACGCGGTCCAGGGCGTCCGGTGTGTGCGCGTAATCGACGAGGACGATGGGCTCGGCGTCGCATACACGCTCGAGTCGGCCGGGGATCGAGGGACAGCTCGCGAGGCCGCCCGCGATCGCGTCCCAATCGACGCCGAGCACACTGGCGGTGGCGGCAGCCGCGAGCGCGTTCTCGACCTGGAAATCTCCGGCCAGGGCGAGCGCCAGCTCGACCTCCCCCTCGGGCGCGCGCACGCGCAGCTTCGATCCCTGGAGCTCGACCTGTTCGGAGACCGTGCGAACGTCTGCCGGGCTGTCTTCGCCGCGGCCGTAGGTGAGCACCCGGCGTCCCACAGATTCCGCCCGTTCCCGGAGGTGCGGCGTGAGCGGGTCGCGCGCGTTCAACACGGCCGTTCCCTCGAGGTACTCGGGGCCGAAGAGCTCGGCCTTGGTCGCCGCGTAGGCATCCATGTCGGGGTGGAAGTCGAGGTGGTCCTGGCTCAGGTGCGTGTACACCGAGACGGCGAAGCGCAGGGTCCGAATCCGACCGAGCGCGATGCTGTGGGAAGAGACCTCGAGGACGACCACGCGGACTCCCGCGTCCCGCATCCGGGCCAGCGAGCGCTGTAGGTCGACCGATTCCGGGGTGGTCAGCGCTGCCGGCTCCTCGAAGCCCGGACCTCGCACGCGAATCGTGCCGATGCTGCCGACCGCGTAGCCGGCGCCGGCCAGGATCGACTCGATCATGTGTACGGTGGAGGTCTTGCCGTTCGTGCCGGTGACGCCGATCAGGTCGACCGCCGCCCCGGGGCGGTCGAAAAAACGCGCGGCGACTTCGGGCAGGGCGGCGCGCGTGTCGTGGACGTAGGCTGCGGGGAAATCGCGCGGGAGATCCGGCAGCACGTGCTCGGCCAGCAGCGCCGCGGCGCCACGCTCGCGCGCTTGCGAGGCGTAGCGGTGTCCATCCGTCTGGGAGCCCCGGAGCGCCACGAAGAGGGCTCCGGGCGAGATCCGTCGCGAGTCGTAGCAGATCTCGGCAATGGGCGTGTCGCCGTCGCCCTCTATACGAGCCCCGAGACCCCGCACGAGATTCTCGAGAGTGGTCATTCGGCGCCCTCCACCGGTGCTGCGAGCTGCTCTACCGCAAAGCTCGCGACCTCGCGGAACACCGGGGCGGCGACCGCGCCGCCGGTGTAGCTCTTCTCGGGCTCGTCTAGTACGACCGCCGCGACGAGCCGGGGATTCAGCGCCGGAACGATCCCGAGAAACGAGGCGACGTGGCGCTCGCGCGAGTACCGCCCGTCGACGACTTTCTGGGCCGTTCCCGTCTTTCCCGCCACCTCGTGGTGCGGGAGGGATGCGGCCCGGCCCGTTCCGCGGGCTACGGCATCGCGCAGCATGTCCATCACCAGGTCGGCCGTGCGCTGCGAGATCACCCGCTCGCGACCTTCCGCCAGACTCGCGGGATCGCTCCCGGAATGCCGGGCGAGGCGCGGAACCACGCGCCAGCCGCCGTTGGCGAGAACCGCACCTGCGCTCGCGAGCTGCAACGCGGTGACACTGATCCCCTGACCGAAAGCGAGGTTGGCACGCTCCACCGCCTGGTGCTCGCCAAGGTTCCGCACGACGCCCGTGGCCTCGCCGGGGAAGCCGCTGCCGCTGCGCTCGCCGAACCCGAAGCGCCGCAGCCCGTCGACGAGTCGGGCCGAGCCCAGGCGCTCGGCGATCTTCGCCACCCCGATATTGCTCGAGAGCCGCAGGATGTCGGACACCGTCAAGACCCCGTGGGGACGGAAATCGCGGATATTCCGGTCCAACACGCGCCAGCTTCCGTTCTCGCAGTCGAACTCCTCGTCCGGAGCGACGACGCCCTCCTCCAGAGCCAGTGCGATGGTGAAGGGCTTGAGGGTGCTGCCCGGTTCGAACGCGTCGACGAAGGCCCGAGCTCGAAAGCGCGCCGGATCCTCCAGCCAGAAGCGATTCGGGTCGAACGTGGGAACCTCGGCGACGATCAAGAGTTCGCCGCTGTAGGGATCGAGCGCGACGAGTGTCCCGCGCCGCGCACCCGAGCGCGCGACCGCGCGTTCGAGTGCTCTCTCCGCGATGTGCTGCAGCTGCGCGTCGAGTCCTATCGTTACCGCTCGACCGGTGCGGCCGTTCGTTCCGGGATCCACGGAGAGCAGCTTCTTGCCACGGGCATCCCTGCGGGCGGGCAGGGCCGCCACCGAGCCCCGCAGCTCGCGGTCGAAGACCAGTTCCAGGCCCGACAGCCCCCTGCCGTCGCGATCGGCGAATCCGAGGTAGGCGGCTGCCATGTCCCCATTCGGATAGAAGCGCCGCCGCTCGGGGTGGAGATGGACTCCGCGCAGGTTGAGGGTGCGCAGTCGCTCGGCCTCGCCGGGCGTGGCCCAGCGCTTGATCCAGACGAACCCCCGGGCCGGGTTGAGGCGCGCTCGCACGTCGGGCACCGGCCGCTGAAATACCCGCGCGAGGCTCGCCGCGGTGCGCTCGAGATCGGCGATGGCGCGGGGCGAGGCGGCGACCGAATCGACGTTGGCGGAGACGGCGAGCAGCGTGCCGTTGCGGTCTCGGATGTCCGCCCGCAGGGAGTGCAGGCGCAGGATCGTCTGTGCCTGTCTACGGGCGATGTCGGCGAGCCGGGCGCCGTCGAGGGCTTGCAGCTGTATGGCCCGCAGGCTGAGGGCCCCGAGGCACGCGAGAATCGCACAGGCGAGCACCAGGAGTCGTCCGTGCGGGACCAGGGATCGGGGTGTGCGCGTGCGCCTCAAGGTCTCGTTGCCGTCGCGATGCTGGGCGGCAGCGATACGACCTGCCCCGGCCGGGGATAGCTGAGACCGAGCTCGCGCGCGCGGGCCTCGAGTCGCTCGGGCGCCGTGAGGACGGCCGCCTCTACGCGGAGCTTCTCCACCTCGCTCCGCAGCCTCGCTTCGTCGTCGCGCAGGCTGTGAAGCTCATACCGCAGTGACGTGATCTCCGTGCGGACTCCAACCAGGATCGCGGCGCCCAGTACGACGCCGAGGACGGCCGCGAGCAGTACTCGCATGCCGTAGCCCCCGCGACGCAGGCGCGCGTTCACGTTCGCTCGCCGCCTCTGAGCCGAGCACTGCGCGCGCGCGGATTCTGGCTGACCTCCGTCGCATCCGCCCGCTCTCCGCGGGCCAGGATCTCGAGCCGGGAGGTCCGGCCACAGCCGCACACGGGCAGGTCGGGCGGGCAGATGCAACCCCGCGCCTCCTGGCGGAGGAAGTTCTTGACGCGCCGGTCCTCTCCGGAGTGGTAGCTCAGCACGGCCAGGCGCCCCCCCGGGGCGAGCACGTCCACGGCCGCTTCGAGCCCGGCGTCGAGCTCCCCCAGCTCGTCGTTCACGGCGATCCGCAGCGCTTGGAAGACGAGCGTCGCAGGATGGTGTCGCCTCGGCGGGAGGCGAACGCCTGCGAGGGCGGCGAGCAGGTCCTGCGTGGTCGCGATCGGGAGCCTGGCGCGGATCGCACGGGCGACTCGGACAGGGGTGGGTACGCCACCCTCGCGCAGCACCCGAACGAGCTCCGGTTCCGCGAGGCGCTCGAGCAACTCGGCCGCGGTCTCTCCCGAGCGACGATCCATGCGCATGTCCAGGGGTGTGGGCTCGTCGGAGCTGCGGAAGCTGAAGCCCCGCGCGGGATCATCGAGCTGCAGCGACGAGATCCCGAGATCCATGAACACGCCGTCGACCTCTTGGCGTCCGGTCGTCTCCACGACGTCCCGCAGGAAGGACATGCGGGCCCGTACGAGCCGCGCCGCGCTCCCGAAGCGCTTGAGGCGTATCGTCGCGTGCTCCAGCGCCTCGCCGTCGCGGTCGAGGCCGATCAGCTCTCCCGTGGGCCCCAGCTCCTCGAGCAGGCGCTCGGCGTGTCCGCCGATCCCCAGCGTCGCGTCGACCATGCAGGCGCCGGGGCGCGGATTCAGGAGGCGAACGACCTGCTCCACCATCACGGGGATGTGGAGCATCGTCACACGCTCTCCGCACGCGCCCGATCCATCTCGGCCTTCCAGAGCGCGCGGTCCCACACCTCGATCAACGCGCCGCGCCCGGTGAACACGATGTCGCGTTCCAGGCTGGCGTACTTGCGCAGCGTCGGGGGCACGAGGATGCGTCCCTGGGCGTCGACCTTGCAACGCGCGGCGTTCCCGAGGGTCAAGCGTTGCTGGCGAATGATCTCTCCGTCGGGAAGCGCGTCCTCGGTAAGTCTGGCCTGGATCTTCGCGAATTCCTCTGCGGTGTAGATCTGCAGGCAGCTCGCTCCGAGGGTGAGCCAGGGGTCGGCCTTCTCCCGCTTCAGGATGTCCCTGAACTCCTTCGGGAGGCTCGTTCGCCCCTTGTCATCCAGTACGTGCTCGTGGCTCCCGAAGAACACGCAACCCCGCCCCCGCGCAAACCGGTGGGAAGGGGGCCCCACAGGACCGGCGCTCCCCCCCAAACAGCGCAAAGATCCGGTGGGACCCATTCCCACTGCGCACCACTATGCACCTTCATCAATCCACCGTCAACCAGAAAATCCAACGACTTCGGCACTTTCTGCAAGAGCCGCCGAGGGCGCTGTTGGCCTACCGGATATGGGGGTTGGATCCGCTCGAAGCCCCAACATCTGGAGAACCGCGGGCTCATCCGTGGCCCCCGGATCTCAGGCTTGCCCAGTTTCCGGCGTGTGCGTCCGCCAGGTTTCGCACGATCTGCCGGCCGACCGGGGAGGGCGGCGGGAAATCTCCCCTGGGAACCTCGGGTGCCGCGAGCACCCGCACGACCTCGGCTACTCCAGCGCCGAGCGCTTCGAGGTCGTAGCCGCCCTCGAGCGCGATCACCAGGCGACCGCTGCACGTCTCCTCCGCAACCGCGCGCAGTCGGCCGGCGAATAGCCGGTAGGCCCCGGTCGTCAGGTTCATCGACGCCAGAGGTTCCCGCTCGTGCGCGTCGAAGCCGGCCGAGACCAGCAGGAGATCCGGGCGGAACTCGAGCAGCACCGGCACGATCAGCTCGTCGAACACCTGGCCGTACTCCGCGTCGCCCGCGCCCGCGGGCAGCGGCAGGTTCACCGTCCCGCCCACCCCCTTTCCGCGTCCTGACTCGTCGGCCGCACCGGTCCCCGGATAGAAGGGGTACTGATGCGTCGAGAGGTACAGCGTGTTCGGATCCTCGTAGAAGAGCTGCTGCGTGCCGTTTCCGTGGTGGACGTCCCAGTCGACGATCGCGATCCGCGCGAGCCCGGCGTCGTCTCGCAAGGCGTGAGCGGCGATGGCCACGTGGTTGAGCAGGCAGAATCCCATGGCGCGTTCGCGCTCGGCGTGATGCCCCGGAGGGCGCACGGCGGCGAATGCGCTGGCCGCGGCACCGCGGGCGACCTCCAGCGATGCGGCCAGCAACCCGCCTGCCGCCAGGCGGGCGACCTCGAGAGAGCGCGGCGAGCTGTACGTGTCGGGGTCGATGAGGGCGTCGCATCCCTCGAGCGCGCGCAGCCCGTCGAGGTGGGCACGGCTGTGGGCGCGCAGGATTTCCTCGTCGCTGGCCGAGCGCGGCTCGAAGTCTCGGAACCCATCGGCCAGCGGCGCCAGCGCCCGATCGATGGCGTCCAGTCGCTCGGGGCACTCGGGATGGGGTCCGCGCGAGACGTGATCGCGAAAGCGGCGGTCCCGAACGAGCAGGGGCCGGGAGTCGGACATCGGAGGTCGCCTGTCTGGAATTCGTTCCTTCCCACGCAAGTGTCCTGTTCCGGGAGCTCCGACGCAATTCTCGCGGCCGAGGCGCCGGGCTCGCAAGGCGCGTGAGCGAGGCGAATCCGTAGATTCGTCGAGCGAGTGCAACGCCGCGAGCGCGGATGCATCGGCTGCCGAGAATGCGAGCGCGCTCCCGGAACAGGGCACTGGCGATTGACACGACTCGGTGCCTGCTCCATATGTCGCCTGTGTGAGCTCCGGCGAACTTCCGAAACGGCTTGCCATCACCGGGCTGGGAACGTTCGTCGGGGGCCGCGTCGCGGAGCGGCTCCTCGAGCGGGAGCCGGAGATCGAGGTGATCGCGCTCGGCCTGCACCTTCCGCACCGCCTCGAGGGTCGCGTGCGTCTTCACCGGGTCGATCTGACCGAGCCCGCCGCGGACAGTGTCCTCGCGGAGATCCTGGAAAAGGAGCGCTGTGACGCGCTCCTCCACGCGGCTTTTCGCCAGACCCCCACCCGAGACGTGGAGGGATCGCACGAGCTCGAGCTGATCGGCTCCCTGCACGTGATGAACGCGACCGCCGCGGCGTCCGGGATGCGCAAGCTCGTCGTTGCGAGCAGCGCACAGGTCTACGGAGCCTATCCCGACAATCCCAACTTTCTCTGCGAGGACCACCGTCTGCGCGCCCACCCGGATTCGCACTCCATGCGGGATCGCGCGGAGATGGAGGGTCTGCTGTGGTTGTTCGCGGAGCGTCACCCGCAGCTCGTCGTGACCTCGCTGCGTCCGTGCTGGGTCGCTGGCCCGACCTTCGATGACCGGGTCGTCCGGCACTTTTCCGGGCGGACCGTGACGACCCTGCTGGGCTACGACCCGTTGATGCAATTCCTTCACGAGGAGGATCTGTTGCGGGCCGTCGAGCTGGCGCTGCGTCGCGACGCCCCCGGTCCCCTGAATCTGGCTGGCGATGGCGCGCTGCCCCTGTCTACGTTGCTGCGCCTTGCGGGGAAGCGCTCATTGCCGTTGCCCCATCCCCTTCTGTACCGAATCGACTTCCTGAACTCCCTCCGGAGAACGGGTGATGCTCCCCAGGCGTTCTACGACTACCTCCGTTTCCTCTGGGTCGTCGACACGTCGCGGGCGCGCGACCTGCTGGGATTTCAGCCGGAGTACACGACGAAGGAGGCCTGGATGAGCTTCGTCGTGAGCCGTCGGCTCCGAAGGTACCGATGAGCGGGCCATTGCATTCCGGGCAGGGTGCGGGACCGAAGCACCACGAGCTCGAGGAACTTCGCGCTTCCGTGGCCGCACTGCGGGAGCAGCTCGATCGAGGCTTCGGACCGCGGACCAGACCGCGGGCGGCCGACAGGCCGAGCCCTTCGAGGTCGAGCGTTCTCGATAGCCTCGGCCGCGGACTGCGGCGTCTCGAGGGCGCGAGCTTGCTCGAGCTCTACGAGGGCCTTCGCCAGCGCATTTCCGGAGGCGAGCGAGCGGGCATCTCGTACGAGATCGACCAGTTCGGGCTGGACCCGGAGTACCTGGAGCGCGCCGGCGGACTCCTGGATTTCTTGTACGACCGCTGGTGGCGGGTCCGGGCCGTGGGCGTGTCGGACATTCCCGAGGACGAGCCCGTGCTGTTCGTCGCAAACCGTTCGGGAGTTCTGCCGTACGACGGGCTGATGATCGCGCACGCCGTGGCGCGCGAGCATCCGACACACCGCCGCCCCCGGTTTCTGATCGCCGACTGGCTTGCGACGCTGCCGTTCTGGCAGCCGCTGCTGACCCGCATCGGTGGGGTTCGCGCGTGTCAGGAGAACGCCGAGCGCTTGCTCGCGAGCGGGGAGTGGGTCGTGGCGTTCCCCGAGGGGCAGAAGGGAGCCCTCAAGCGGTACCACGATCGCTATCGCCTGCAGCGCTTCGGGAGGGGCGGATTCGTTTCGCTGGCCGTGCGGAGACGAGCCGTGGTGGTCCCGGTCGCCGTCGTCGGCGGGGAGGAGGTTCATCCGGTTCTCTACCTCCCGCCCCTGGCCCCGCACCTCCTCGGGGTTCCACTCACCATCACGCCCACCTTCCCGCTGCTGGGACCCCTCGGATTGATTCCCCTGCCCAGCCAGTGGCGCATCCGCTTCGGAGAGCCGATTCGCTTCGATGACGTGGCGTCCGAGAGGGCGGACGACCCCCTCTATGTGAACCGTACGCGAGAGCGCGTCCGCAACACGATCCAGGATCTCCTCGACAGCGAGGTCCGCAAACGTCGCAGCGTCTGGACGGATTGACGGCGGGTTATTCGTCGCCCTCGGACAGGCGGGCTTCGAAGGATTCGAGGGCGGCGGCCAGCCGTTCGAGGTTCTTGTTCAGCGTTTCGAGATCGGAGCGCGTGGGCAGGTCGATGACACGCAGCACGCGCTCCACGGCATCGTGAACCGCGGCCGAGATCTCCGGGATGTTGACGGGCACGCCGCGATCGTCAGAATCCATCCAGCGCCGAACGTTTTCGCGCGCATCGCTCAGGTTGCCGTGCACGTCGCCCATCGATCGACGGAATAATGTGTAGAGTGCGTCGCCGCTTCGCTGGATCAGCTCTGTGAGAACCGAGCCCGGCAGAGGGGCCTGGTCGCGGTTCTGCTTCTGATCGTCCACGAGGATCTGTGAGAGGACGATCGGCGTGATCTCCTCTCCGCTCTCGTTGTCGATGACGCGGATATCTTTTCCCTGACGGACGAGCTCCGAGATGCCCTTGAGGGTGATGTAGCGGCTGGACTCCGTGTTGTAGAGCTTGCGATTCGCGTACCGCTTGATCAAAATCGCCATCGCTCGCGAGTATCCTCCGGTGGAGGCAGCAGGTCAAACGCCGTTCACACCATGTCGCGTGGGCGATAGCCGCGTTGTCGAGGCCCGCGAGCACGTCGTAGCGGTCCGCCGGTCTTCTCCTCCTCTCCCGAAGGTTCCGCCGGGAACGGTTCGAGAATCTGGAGGAGGGCGGAGATCACGTCCCGGACGCGCGCGGCACTGGGATCGTCTCCCGCGCGTGCTTCCCAGCGCAGCCGTTCCTCCGCCAGCGCGACGCGCAGGCTGGCCAGAGCCGGTCCCTCGGCGCGGTCGAGGAAGACCGCGATCAGCGCGGCCAACTGGCCGACTCCCTGCGCGGGTCGCTCGCTCGCCGCGAGCCGCCGCAGCTCGCCGCTCGCGTGCATGCCGGCCCCTACCAGCTCGTCGATGCCTCGGGCCAGCAAGAGCAGGAGGGAGACGTGTTCAGCCATCCTCACTCTTCCCGAGCATGTGCTCCCCCATGCGGGCAAGCGTGTCCAGCGCGTGGATGTCCTCGTCGAATAGCGGGATGCGGCGCACCTGAGCGGGTTCGAGGGGAAGGGCGCGCTCCATCTGCGCGCAATTCTCGGCGTCGCGTCGCGCGAGGGCCGCCTGCTGCTCGGCGATCCCCAGCAATGACCGGGCGGCGGCTTCCGCTGTCTCCTCGAGGCCGCGTTCCTCGAGCTCCTTCTGTAACCAGGTGAGGGCAGCGGTGCGTTCGGCCGCATCGACTTCGGGGGGCGGTCCGGATCCCGGCCACACGCGGATCCGGTTCAACACCAGGCCCACCAGGTGGATGCGTTCGGGCTCGAGCCTTCGCCAGAAGGAACGCGCCAGCCGCGCCTGCTCGGGGTCGGGACCCGCAACGAGAACGAAGCCACAGGAGAGGTCGCGCAGCAGGCGTTCGACTTCCCGTCCCTGCCGGGTGAAGTCGCCGAGCATCGCCTCGAAGGCCAACAGGAACTCCGAGATGGCGGTCAGGAACTCGATCCCCGTGATCCGCTCCATGGCCTTGAGTACGAGCTCGGAGCCGAATCGGAAAAGTCGAAAGCCCGTGCGCCCGATGGCAGCGGCGGGATGCAGCAGGACCTTGAGGAAGCCGCTGTCGAGGAAACCCTGGAGTCTCCGCGGTGTCTCGAGAAAGTCGAGAGCGTGTTTCGCCGGTGGCGTATCCAGCACGATCAGATCGTAGTCGCCGTCACTGTAGAGCTGGTAGAGCTTCGCCATGGCCGAGTACTCCCGGCTTCCGGCCAGGGCGTCGGTGAGGTTGCGGTAGATCGGATTGGCGAGGATCCGCTCGCGCGACTCCACATCCGGTGAGAAGCGCATCACCAGCTCGTCGAAGGTGCGTTTGGTGTCGAGCACCATCGCGGCGAGGGATCCACCCCCGGCGACCGGGAGCTCTAGCTCCCGCGGCTCGTGGGAGAGCTCGTCGATCCCCAGGGCGTCGGCCAGCCGCTTCGCGGGATCGATGGTCAGGACCAGCACGCGCTTGCCCCGTCGGGCGGCCTCGAGGCCGAGGGCCGCACTGAC
>JAUXJB010000280.1 GCA_030624945.1 Deltaproteobacteria bacterium
CCGATCTCGGCACGGCCGATGTCGCGGATCCGCACCGGCTCGCCGTCGACGCGCGCCACGATCAGATTTGCGTACTGCTCGGGCGTGTGCAGCTCCCCCAGCGTGCGTACCGTGAACTCCCGATCGATCCCTTCCACACGGCCCGAGGGGACGTCGATGTTCTCGCGTCGCAGGGCGGCCGCGATGTCGGCGATCGTGAGCTGATGGGCGGTCAGTCTGTGCTGATCGATCCAGAGCCGCATGGAGTAGCGCCGCTCGCCGGGGATCATCGCCTGCGCCACCCCGGGCAGCTTGGAGAGCCGATCGAGGATCTGCGTGTCCGCGATCGTCGAGAGCTGGAGCTGGTTGAAGCCGCCGCCCCGGATCGCCGCGTACATGATCGGCTGCGAATCCGAGTCCGCCTTGGACACGATGGGCGGCCGGGCATCCTCGGGTAGCTGGCGGCGCGCGCGGGCCACGCGGTCGCGCACGTCGGCGGCCGCCGCGTCCATGTCGCGGTAGAGCTCGAACTCGACGGAGATGCTGGAGGACTGCTCGCGACTCACCGAGGTGAGGTGCTTGATCCCCTCGATGCCGATGATCTCATCCTCGAGGGGCTGCGTGATCGAGGTCTCGACCACCTCGGGCGCCGCGCCCGGGAAGAAGGTGGAGACGGAGACGACGGGCGGGTCGACGTTGGGAAGCTCCCTGTTGGGCAGGAAGGCGAGCGAGATCCCGCCGAAGACCAGGATCACGAGCGACATCACAGACGAGAGGACGGGCCGGCTGATGCAGACCTGGGAGAACTTCAAGGCCCGTCCTCGCCGGGACTCGCGGCCACCGCGGGGTTGCGCACGTTGAGCTGCGCGCCGGGATAGACCTTGTGGGTTCCCGCGCTCACGATCGCATCGCCCGCTCGCAGCCCCGAGCGCACCACGACCGCACCCTCCGTGCGCGGTCCCAGCTCGACGGCGACGCGCTCGGCCAGGTCGCCCTCGGCGACCCGCCACACGAACGCTCCCGAGGAGTCGTAGACGATGGCCGACTCCGGTGCGACCAGGGCATCCGGGATGTGCTCGACCTCGAGGTTCAGCGTGGCGAACTGTCCGGGTCGCAGGCGGCCGTCCGGGTTGGGAATCCAGGCCTTGAGCAGGAGGCGTCGGCTGTCGGGGTCGAGCGTGGGCGAGACGAAGTAGACCACGCCATGAAAGCGCTCATCGGGGAAGGGAGCCAGGGAGAGGCTCACGGTCAGTCCGGTGCGCGCAAGGCGGACGGCCATCTCGGGCAGCGTGAACAGCAGCTGCAGGCGCTCGATGTTGTCGATCTGCACCAGATCGGTGTCCGAGTCGACGCGGTCGCCCGGCGAGACCGAGCGCGCACCCACCGCCCCGTCGAAGGGCGAGCGGATCTGGGTCCGGTCGAGCTCCACACGGGCCAGCTCGACCCCGGCCTCGGCGGACTCGAGCTCGGCACGGGCGCGGTCCAGCTCGGTCGCCGCGGATACTTCGCGCTGCGAGAGCTCCTGCGTGCGCTGGAAAATGTCCACGGCGAGCTCGCGCGCCGCGACGGCCGCCCGCAGCTCGGCGCGCTGCTCCTTGTCGCGCAGGCGGAACAGCACCTGACCGGCCGTGACCGTCTGTCCTTCGTCGAAGCCGATCTCGGCGATCACGCCCGAGATCTCCGGGCGCAGCATGACCGACTCCTCGGCCTCGAGCTGTCCGACCAGGTCGATCCGGTCCGTGAACGGCTGGGGATCCAGGCGCACGGTCTCGACCGCAGCGGCCCGCGGCCCACGCGACTGCGCCGACTCGGGCTCCCCACACGCCCAGGTGCTCAGGACAGCGAGTGCACCGGCAAGCGCACGAAGACCTCTGGGGGAGCCGAACATCTACCCATTTTAGCAGCTCGCCCCGAGCCCCCACGGCTGGCTCAAGCCCTAGCGCCGGCGGGCCTAGTACACCTTCTTCAGGTGCATCGACGAGGCACCCCGTCTTCGGGCGCGCCTGGACCCCCACCCGGTCCCGAACCGTGCTCCGGTGGCTGGGATCGCGCGGTCCGACCTGGAGCTCGCGCTCTTCTACTGCTTCGTCCAGCCCTGGGGCCCCTCCGGGATACTCCTCAGGGAGGGTACGGAACTCGTTCCGGAACGAGTTGGAGCGGGGTCGCCGCGGGCTTCCGACCGGGC
>JAUXJB010000301.1 GCA_030624945.1 Deltaproteobacteria bacterium
ACGAAGCTTCGACGACCGCGCCGGGCGGGCGGCGCCTCGGCGGAAAGGCGCGTTCGAGCGGTCTCAGAAGGCTCTGGGTGACGGCGTCGCGTGCCGCCGGCAGCAGACCTCTGAGCCAGTTTCGCCGCGCGAGATCCGTCACCTCCGGCGCCTTCGGCGTCGACGCCTGCGCCCCGCCACGGCCAGACCGAAGAGCAGCGTCGCGGATCCACCGATTCCCGCGATCCACTCGAGGGGAAGCCGGTCGCTGCTGAGATCGACGTGGAACGTCAAGGAAATCTCCTCTTCGCCGACGCGCGCGAGGAGTTCGTAGTCTCCGCTGTGAGGCAGCGTTTCGCGCGTCGAGTAGACGGCCTCTTCGTCGACGCGGGCGCGCTCGAAGGTCGCGACCACCTCGTCGTCGCTCCGGATCTCGACTTCCAGCGGACCGTCGTAGGCGCGGCCGGTGCGGTCGTCGTAGAGGTAGAGGTAGATCTTGACGTCGTTCGGTGTATCGGCCGTGCGTCGATCAAGCCCCTGAAAGTTGAACACAACGGCGCCCATCTCCCACGGCCCGTCGATCACCACGTATTCGTCGATGGGTGTCTGCGGGTAGTTCTCGAAGTATCCGTAGTGGGGAAGGCCCTTGTTGTGGTGGGCCGCGGCCGGCCCGGCCGCCGTCAGGGCAACGAGCAGCAGCGGCGCGAGCATGGCGCTGATCTGGACGAGCCCGCGCGAGAGCTTGTTGCTCGGGCAGGCGGACACGCAACGTCCGCAGCGGTCGCACGCGGACATGGGCAGGTTCTCCTTGGGGCGCAGAGAGTATGGACAGCTCTGCTCGCACAGGTTGCAGCTCGCTGGACAGGGCTCGCTCTCGTCTTTCCGCACGCGGAACCGCGCGAGCCGCGCAAACTGCTCGAGCGCGAAGCCCGTCGGGCAGACGTTGTGACAGAAGTAGCCCGGGGCGAGCACCACATCGACGAGGAACCAGAAGAGCACGACGCCAGCCAACACGCTCAGTGCGCCAGTCGTGATCGCGAGGAATATGCTCGCCGACAGGCTGACGTACGGCAGCACGAAGAGCCAGATCGCTGGTCCCGCAGCGACGGTGGCGAGCAGGCCTCCCGCCAGGACCCAGCCGCCGAAGCGATCCTCGCTCCGCCACTCTCGAAGCGGTACGCCCAGGCGCACCAGCCCCGCGCGTACCCGCTCGCCGAGCTCGAAGGTGAGGCGCATCGGGCACAGGTGGCTGCAGAAAACCTTGCCAAGGACTAACGCCAGCCCGACTGGTACCAGCAGCGAGAGCCAGAGCCCGGCGGAGACCTCACCGGTACCGACCGCCTGTCCGGCGACGAGCATCGGATCGACGGTATCGAGGCCGAACACGCGTCCCGCCCAGGGGAAGCCCAAGAAGTCGAGGCTGGCCCTGTAGGGTTCGCCGAGCCAACTCAGAACGTCCTCGTTCAGTCCGTAGAGCGCCCCCCAGAAGTCCCCCTCCATCAGGGTCACGAGGCGGCGATGGTTGTGGGCGAGCTTGTAGTTCCGCCAG
>JAUXJB010000063.1 GCA_030624945.1 Deltaproteobacteria bacterium
AGCTGGTGCGAAGACTGGACCTGGTTCATCTGCCCGACGATCTGGCCGACCGGCGTTCCGGTCAGCTCCTCGGCCTTGGAGCCCGGAGTGCGAGCGGCGCGGCCGATCCGCGCCGTGTAGGGCGCGCACAGCAGCATCTGGAGGGGCATCGGCAAGGGGTCCGGATTCTTGGGATCCTCCCAGGCTTCGATGTACTTCGTCTTGAGCTGACGCGCGGGCTTCCCGCTCAGTGAGCGCGAGCGAATCGTGTCCGACGAGGTCGCCCGCATGAGCCGCTCCATCATCCCGGACCCCGTGTTGGACTCGCTCACCGTGAGCCAGATCGAGCCCGTCCACACTCCCTCCGCACCCAGGGCGAGCGCGGCGGCGATCTGCCTGCCGCTGCCGATGCCTCCCGCCGCCAGCACCGGCGTCGGAGCCACCGCGTCCACCACCTCCGGGGTGAGGACCAGGGAGGTCACCTCTCCGGTGTGACCGCCGGCCTCGTAGCCCGAGGCGACAATGACGTCGACCCCGGCCTCCTTCTGCTTCACGGCCTGGCTCGCCCGGCCCACCAGCGCCGCCATCAACACGCCCTGCGAGTGGGCCATCTTGATCACGTCCTCCGGGGGCGGTCCGAGCGCGTTGGCCAGCAGCTTGATCGGGTGCTTCAGCGCAACCTCGACCGCTGCACGCCCCCCGGATACCGACCAGCCCAGCATTCCGCCCGCGATCCCCTCTTCCCGGGGCCGCTCGGCGGCCTCGGAGAGCTCCGGCACGTCGTACTCCTCGAGCAGCTCTTCGAGGAACTTCTTGTGGCCTTCGGGGATGAGCTTCCCGAGCTGGTCGCGATTCAGATCGCCCTCGTCTCGGCCCACGTACTTGGCAGGGATGACGGTATCCACGCCGTAGGGCTTGCCATCGACGTTATCGTCGATCCAGCTCAGCTCGAGCTCGAGCTGCTCCGGGCTGAACGCGAGCGCGCCCAGCACGCCGAAGCCACCCGCCCGGCTCACCGCCGCGACGACGTCTCGACAGTGGCTGAATGCGAAGATCGGGAACTCGATTCCGAACATGTCGCAGATGCGTGTGTGCATCGCCGTTTCCTCCCGGTGAGGCCCTTCGAGGAGGTCCGGAGCGATGAAACCATGTTCCAATGCCGAGCACAAGCGGCCCGCTCGGGACGGTCGACGTCGGCGACTGGTACTCGCGCGCGCGGCGGTTCAAGATAACCGCATGCAGAATAGAGAGCAGAGGATCGTCGATACCGCCGTCGAGCTCGCCAGGGACGGCGGGTTCAAGGCGGTCCGGATGCGCGAGGTCGCGGCAAAGTCCGGCTGTGCCCTCGCGACCCTCTA
Source organism: Deltaproteobacteria bacterium (assembly GCA_030624945.1). Lineage (GTDB taxonomy): Bacteria > Myxococcota_A > UBA9160 > SZUA-336 > SZUA-336 > JAUXJB01. The sequence continues at coordinate 1,338 of JAUXJB010000063.1, forward strand.
CCGCCACTTTCCCAAGAAGGACGATCTGGTGGTCGCCGCGCTGAGCCAGGAGGCGCGGTCGCTGGAACGGCGCATGCGGCGCCAGCCCCCGCGGGGAGAGACGGCACTCGAGCGCATCACGGCCCACTTCGCCGCCGCCACCCAGACGCTGTTCCGCAGGCCGGACCTGGCGGCCGAGATTCTGCGTGCGGCCGCCTCCGATGACCCGGAGCTCTGGGAGAAGGTCCGCGCCTTTCACGGCATCGCCGGCGATCTGGTGATTGCCGCGTTGCGCGGCGATCCCGGCTCGACGCTCGAGGAGGCATCCGCGCTGGAGCAGACGGTCTGCCAGGTTCTCCAGCAGGTCTGGTTCGCGGCCCTGTTCGGCCGGCTTCGCGGTCAGTTCGGAGACTCCGAGGTCTCCCTGCGCGTGCGCAGGGCGGCGGAGCTCGTTCTGCGGGGCGCAGATCTCGACGACTGATCTGGCGTCCGCGATGCTCTGGCCGGGGTCGAGGGAGAAGCCTTCTTCGGGAGGCGTCCCTGCGGAGGTTCCCATGGAGCGAATGAGCCCACAGGACGCCTTCTGCCTGCGCGTCGAGGACGAGGCGAACCACATGCACAGCGCGTCCGTGGCCGTCTTCGCCGGTCCGGCGCCCGGCTACGACGAGACGGTGGAGATGGTCAAGTCGAAGCTGCACCTCGTGCCTCGCTACCGGCGAAGGATACGCTTCGTCCCCCTCGAGCTGGGTCGCCCCGTCTGGGTGGACGATCCGCACTTCAACATCGAGTACCACGTCCGACACACCTCGCTGCCGCGCCCCGGTTCCGACGATCAACTCTGCAATCTGGTCGGCAGGGTGATGTCCCAACAGCTCGATCGGGCCAAGCCCCTGTGGGAGCTCTGGATCACGGAGGGACTCGGCGAAGGACAGTGGGCCATCCTGTCCAAGATTCACCACGCCCTGGTCGATGGAGTCCCCGGCACGGACCTGCTCAGCATGATCGTCGAGGAAAGCCCGAGCCCCAGGGGATCAAAGCCGGAGACCTGGAAGCCAGAGGCCCAGCCCTCGAACGCGCAGCTCCTGGGCGATGCGGTCCTCGAGCGCGTCTTGAGTCCCTACGAACAGCTGCGCACGCTGCGCGCGCTGGTGCGCGGACCTCGCCGCGTCGCGCGGGAGCTCCGCGAGTTTGGTCGGGGCCTGCTCGACCTCGAGAGCGAGCAACCCACGCCCTCTCTCACCGGCCCGATCGGGCCCCACCGGCGCTGGGGCTGGACGACCTCGACCCTGGAGGACGTGAGGAAGATCCGCAAGGCGCATGGCGGGACGGTAAACGACGTCATCCTCGCGCTGGTCACGCGCGGTTTTCGCGACCTTCTGCGCGCCCGCGGCCAGCCGCCGATCGACACGGTCGTGCGCACGCTGGTCCCGGTGTCCGTGCGGGCCAAAACGGCGCGCGGCGTCCACAGCAACCGCGTGGCCCCGACCTTCGCAGAGCTCCCGGTCGGGATCGCGGACCCGCTCCAGCGGCTCGACGTGCTTCGCAGGCAGATGGAGGGCCTGCGGGAGCGCGAGCGAGCCGTGCCGGCCGAGTCCCTGACACGGCTCTCCAGGTTCGCGTCTCCGGCGCTGCTCTCCGCAGGCACGCGTCTCGTCGCGCGATCGCGACAGCCCGCGCTGCAGACCGTCACGATCAACGTCCCGGGTCCGCAGCAACCTCTCTACGCGGCGGGACGTCGCATGGTCGCGGTCCACCCGTACGTCCCCCTTCTCAATTGCGTGCGCATCGGCGTCGCCATCTTCTCGTACGCTGGAGAACTCAGCTTCGGTGTCACAGGGGACTACGAAAGTGTCCCGGACATCGGAGTCCTGTGCGCCGGCATCGAGGAGGGCATGGACGAGCTGCTCGACCTCTCGTAGCGGGCGCGGGTCCGGGGGGTTCAGGAAGCGTCGCCCCAGGCGTCCCCGTAGTGGAGCGTGATCTCATCGCCCGGCGCGATGGTGCGCACGGCGGAGAGCTCCTCGTCATCGAAGTCTGCATTCGGATTGGACGAGTGGTTCAGGTAGCGAAGCTCGTTCCGCCCCTCGATGCCATAGAACGACCCGTCGTCGCGCTCGACCCACAACACGTAGATACCGTCCCGCTCTACCTCGGGTCCCTCGTACACGCCGATCACGGTGCCTTCGCCGATGGGCTCCCTGGCAAACACCCCCTTCCCGTGAATCGAACTCTCTCTCACGACGACGAGATCACTCAGACGCTTCAATCAAACGCTCCGGAGAAAAATGAACGCGCAGTTTAGCCCATGGCTGCGAGTCGTCCAGTTGCGATGCTCGCCATCGCCCGTCCACAGCCGATCTCGGTTATGCTCGCAGCATGAAGCGAATCGCCTTGGCCTTCGCCATTCTCCTGGTCGCCAGCATAGGCGCATGCAACTTCCTGCTTCCCGATCGTTACGTCATGAACGCGCCAATCTTCAGGTCGCTCATAGGTGTCGATCCACCCACGCCGGATGTGATCCAGAGTCGCCTGGTCGTGCCCGAGGGCTTCTCGATCGGGCAATACGCGAGCGGGATCGCGAACGCGCGCTTCATGCACTTCACCGAGACGGGAGACGTGCTCGTGAGCCAGCCGCGGGCGGGTCAGGTCACCCTCGTCGAGCGCGACGCCGACGGCGACGGTCGCGCGGACGCGGTACGCGTTCTCATAGGAGAGCTCAACCGGCCGCACGGTCTCGAGCTGCACGGCGGCTGGCTGTACATCGCCGAGATGGACGCGATCGGGCGCATCCGTTTCGACCCCGCGACACGTGCCGTCGAGGGCGAGTTTGAACGGATCGTGACGGGGTTGCCCTCGGGTGGGAACCACCGGACGCGCACGATCGGTTTCGGTCCAGACGGCTGGCTCTACGTCTCCGTGGGCTCGAGCTGCAACGTCTGCTGGGAGGAAGATGCGAGACGCGCTGCCATCCTGCGCTATCGCCCCGACGGGAGCGGGGAGGAGCTCTACGCCACCGGACTGCGCAATGCGGTGGGATTTGACTGGAGACCCGCCACGGGAGAGCTGTTCGCGACGGACAACGGCCGCGACCTGCTCGGCGACGACTCCCCCCCCTGCGAGCTCAACGTGGTCGAGGGCGGCGGCTTCTACGGCTGGCCGGTGGCCAACGGCGCTCGCATCCCGGACCCCGATCTCGGAGCGGGCAACGAGAGCCGGATCCGGGCCTCCATCCCACCCGTCCATTCCTTCCGCGCCCACACCGCACCTCTCGGGATCACCTTCCTGCGGGGCGAGTCCACACCCGCGAGCCTCGCGGGAGCTGCCCTGGTGGCGCTTCACGGCTCCTGGAACCGCACGGAGAAGGACGGCTACGAAGTCGTATCGCTGCACTGGGGGCCGGACGGAACGATCAGCGAGCGCGAGTTCCTCACGGGCTTCGAAGTCGACGAGGACGTGATCGGCCGCCCGGTCGACGTCGCCCAGGGCCCCGACGGTGCCATCTACGTATCAGACGACTTCGCCGGCGTGATCTATCGCGTGGCCTTCGACGGCTGAGCTCAGTGTCCCTCCGATCGCACGCGTTCGAGCAGCTCGCGCGCGACCTCGGCGGTAGCGCGACCCGCCTCGTCCACCTCGAGGTTCAGGCGCTGCATCGCAGCCTCGTCCAGAATGCCCTCGAGACGTCCGAGTACCTCGACCACACGGGGCTCCTCGCGCGCCAGGCGGGGTCCGACCAGCACGATCGCGTCGTACGGTGGGATGACCCCGCGATCATCCTCGAGGAGGACCAGATCGAAAGCGGCGATGCGACCGTCGGTGGAGAACGCACTGATCACGTCGACGTCTCCGCTGGCCGCCGCCTGGTACATGAGCGAGGAATCCATACTGCGCTGCTTGCGAAAGCGCAGACCGTAGGTGTCGACCAGGGCCCTCCATTCGGGGCGTACGAAGAACTCGTAGTCGCCGCCGATCTCGAGCGAGCCCGCGATGGGCGTGAGGTCGTGGATGCTCCGCACGCCCAGCTCCCGCGCCCGATCCGCGCGCATGGCCAGGGCGTAGGTGTTCTCGAAACCGAGCGCCGCGGCCACGACGATCCCGTACTCGGCGGGCAGCGCCTCGCGCACGTCCCGCAGCACGGAGGCGCGGCTGCGACCCAGACCCTCGCGCTTGAGAATCGTCGCCCAGATGGTCCCGGAGTAGTCGATGTAGACGTCCACATCGCCCGTTCGCAGGGCGTCGAACAGGACCGTGGACCCCAGCGACTGCACGGTGCGCGTCGGACGCCCGCTCTCCCGCTCGATCCATTGCGAGAGAAAATCGCTCAGGATGTATTGCTCCGTGAACGTCTTCGATCCGATCGCGATCGGTCGAACGGAATCCCCCGCTCGCTCGAGTGCAAAGGAGCCCGCGGCAAACAGGTAGAGTGCCGCCAGGACGCCACCGGCGATGGCGAGCAGTCCCGGGCGCCGCCTGCGCACGCCCGCCTCGAATAGCCGAATGATTTGATCGAGCAGAACCGCGAGCCCCGCCGCGGCGACGCAGCCCACCAGCACCGCGGTCAGGTTTCGCGTCTGCAGCCCACTGAAGATGTAGTTCCCCAGGCTGGTCGCGCCGACGGGCGTCGAGAGCGTAGCCGTTCCGACCACCCAGACGCTGGCGGTGCGGACGCCCGCCACCATCACGGGCAGGGCCAGAGGGATCTCGACGCGCAGCAGCCTCTGCGCATCCGTCATTCCCACACCCCGGGCCGCCTCGTTGAGAGCCGGATCGACCCCCTGGATCCCGGCCACCGTCATCTGCACGATTGGCAACATGCTGTACAGGGTGAGCGCGATCAGGGCGGGCAAGAACCCGATGCTCCGGAGCTCGATGCCCAGCACCGGAGCCGTCAGGGATCCCAGAGCCGCGAGAGCGGGCACCATCAGCGCGAGCAGGGCCAGACTGGGAATGGTCTGAATCACGCCGACGGTGGCGAGGACTCCCTGAGTGAGCGACGGCCGCCGGGTGATCCAGATGCCCAAGGGCATGCTGATGGCCGTTCCGAGCAGCAACGCCAGCAGCGAGAGCTGAAGGTGTGCCGTCAAGTAACCGGGGAGAAGACTCAGCTGCTCACTCATACCGGCTCGTCCGTCTGCTCTCCCTCGAGCAGCGCCTCCACCTGCTCGGCCTGACGCCGGGGTGTCTCCATCAGATCCGCGACGATCGGCCCCGCGGGATCGAGCAAGAGCTCGCGCGGGGAACCGATCTGCACCAGCCGGCCCGCGTCCATCACCGCGATCCTATCTCCGAGCACCAGGGCCTCGACCATGTCGTGGGTCACGAAGACGACGCTGATCTCGAATTCGCGCTGGATGGATTGGAGGCGACGCTGCAGACGATCGCGCGTGAGCGGATCCAGCGAGCCGAAGGGCTCGTCCATCAGCAACACGTCCGGGCGCGCCGCCAGCGCGCGGGCGATTCCCACGCGTTGCTGCTGGCCACCGGAGAGCTCGGCGGGCATGCGCTCGCGGAAGCTCGCGGCCTCGAGCTCGACGATCTCGAGGAGCTCGTCCGTGCGAGCTCGGATCCGGTCGGCCTCCCAGTCGAGCAGACGCGGTGTGACCGCGATGTTCTCCGCCACGGTCATGTGCGGGAACAGACCGATCGCCTGGAAGCAGTAGCCCACCTGACGACGCAGCAGGTGCGGCGCCATGACGCTGGCATCGCTCCCGCCGATCCAGACGCGCCCGCTGGTGGGCTCGATCAAGCGGTTGATCATCTTGAGCGTCGTGGTCTTGCCGCAGCCCGAGCTCCCGAGCAGCACCAAGAACTCTCCCCGGGCAAGCTCCAGCGACAAGCTGTCGACAGCCAGGGTGGCGCCGTAGCGCTTGGTGAGACCCTCGATCCGGATCACTCCGGCGCAAACTACCACACGCCCCGGCCCGTGCGCGAACGGCGCCCGCGACAGGAGCCGTCAACTGGGAAAGTCCGTGCTCAAGTTCGCCAAGCCGCGGCCGATCCTAGTGGCAACATTTTGGACGGAGGCGAGACGATGCCCATATACACGCTTCCCGGGGGAGGCCTGTCTCCCGGGCTGGACCGACTGATCTTCGACGAGGGCCTGCCGGAGAAGTCTCGCGCCGCGGAAAGGGCCAGAGAAGCCGCCCCCGGGGAGACGCGAGAGCTCGAGATCTCCGCAGCCGCCCACAAGCTGCGGCTCGAGGCCGAGCTCATACGGGGGACCTTCGAAGGGGTCGAGGATGCCCTCTTTGGCGTGCAGGATCTGCTCTTCGAGCAGGCGGGGCGTAGCGAGTACCTCGAATCCATCGAACTTCCAGAGGATCTCTCGGCCTCGGGCACGGCCCAGCGCATCCTGGGCGGCATCACGGGCTACATCTATCGCGCCTTCCAGCTGGGTCACCCCGATGCGGATCTCGCGGAATTCGCCAGGTTCAAGTCCAATGCCCTGCGCGGGTTCGAGCAGGGCCTGGAGGAGGCGCGGGGCTACATCGAGGCGCTCGGCGACCTGAACGAGGAGCTCGAGGAGCGCATCTCGGAGACCGAAGATCTCGTGCGCGAGGGCCTCGAGGCATTCTTCGATCGCGAGGAGGAGCTCCTCAAGTCCGCTTGAGGGAGACCAGCTCCCAGAGCAGGTGAACCGAAGCCCGAGCGGCGCGCCGGAAGTCTTCCAGGTGCAAGCTCTCATTCTCGCCGTGCGCGTTGCAGATCGGATCCTCCAGACCCAGGAGCAGCGCGGGAGCCCCGCCCAGGACCTCACTGAAGGGCCCCACGAACGGGATGGAACCGCCGCAACCGATCTCGACCGGCTCGCG
>JAUXJB010000248.1 GCA_030624945.1 Deltaproteobacteria bacterium
CACGGGAACTCCCGCCAGCATGGCGCCCAGCATGGCGAGCGCGTGATCGATCGAGTTGCCGGACAGGATCACGAGCGGCCGGTCCTGGCGCATCCCGCGCTCGAGCAGGCTCTGGCCGACGGACTCCGCCGAGCGCAGCGTTTCGGCGTAGGAGATGCGTCGCCACTCCCCGTCCCCGTCGGTCCGCTCGCCGAGGAAGGTCGCCTCGGGGCGCTCTGCGGCCCAGCGGCGCAGCATCTGGCCCGTGTGCGACTCGTGCGGGTCGAGCGGCTGCGGAGACCGCAGGATCATTCCGCCGTCGGCGAGCTTCTCCACCTCGACGGACGCGGGTGCAAGCTCGATGCTGGAACGCGCTATGGGTTGAGCCCTCTCTCCAGGAGCGTGGTCTCGAGCCGAGTCACGAGATCTCCGTCGACCATCTCGGCCACGAGGGCCTGGATGTCGGGTCGGAAGGGCCGATCGGGTCCGAGCGCGGGAACGACCCTGCGAACGCTCTGGTGGAGCAGCTTCCCCGCGCGGCCCAGCTTCTCCGGTCCTCTGTAGTCGGCGGCCTGGGCCAGTGCCACGAGCTCGTAGGCGAAGAGGGCGCGGGCCTTCTCGAGCATGGGGAAGAGCTTCTTGGCCGCGGGTGTGCCCATGCTCACCACGTCCTGGTTGTTCGCGTTCGTGGGGATCGAGCTCACGCTGGCGGAGTCGTTGAGGTTGCGGATCTCCGCCACCAACGCCGTCGTCACGAGCTGTATCCCCATGAAGCCGTTCGAGAGTCCCGCTTCTCCTCCCATGACCAGGAACGGGGGCAGACCCTGGCTGAAGTTCTCGTCGATATAGCGCGCGAAGCGGCGTTCGGAGAGCAGCGCCAGCTTGGTGATGGCGAGCCCCAGGATGTCGCTAGCGAACGAGACGTGCTGCCCGTAGAAGTTTCCTCCGTGCAGGGTCGTCTCGTCCTCGGCGAAGATCAACGGGTTGTCGGTGACCGAGTTGACCTCGACCCGCAGGACGCCGTCCACGAAGCTCAACAGATCTCGCACGGCACCGACGATCTGCGGAACGCAGCGGATCGAGTACGGGCTCTGGAGATCCATCTCGACGCGCACGACCTGCTCGGACTCGCCGCGCGCCTCGACCAGATCCTCCTGGAGCTCCGCGGGATCGAGGACGAGCTGCGATCCCTCGAGGAACGCGTTCAGGTTCGCGGTGCTCGCGAGCTGGCCCGGGTGCGGTCGGACGTCCGCGATCCGCGGGTCGAAGTGCTCGATGTTCCCGTGCAGGACATCGGCGGCGAAGGCCGTGCACGCCTCCGCGAGCAGCGTCAGGTCCCGGGCATCGCGCAGGGCCAGTGCGAAGATCGCGCTCATCACACTGGTTCCGTTGATGAGCGCCAGACCCTCCTTGTAGCTCAGCGTGACGGGCTCGATCCCGGCGGCCTCGAGGGCCGTCTGTGCGTCCACGAGATCGCCGCGGAAGAAGACCTGCCCCTGACCCAAGAGGGCCTGGGTCATGTGTGCAAGGGGGCAGAGGTCGCCGCTGGCACCGACCGAGCCGCTCTCGGGGATGTAGGGCGCGATGTCGGCGTTCAGCAGATCGGCGAGCACCTGGAGGGTCGAGAGGCGAATGCCCGAGTGGCCCTTGCAGAGCGAGTTGAGGCGGATCAGCTGAACGGCCCGGGCCACGTCGATCGAGAAGGGCTCTCCCACCCCGCCCGAGAGACTCTGGATGAGATTGTGCTGGGCCTGGGCGGCCTGCTTGGGCGGGATCAGGCGGTTGACCAGCGGGCCGTAGCCCGTCGTGATGCCATACGCGACCTCCTCGCGCTTCACCAGGTCCTCGACGTGGGCGCGCGAGCGGTTGATCGCGTCCAGCGCGTGCTCCGCGATGCGAACTCGGGCCCGACCCCGGGCGACCTCGACGATCTGGCCGAGATCCAGCGAATTGCCGTCTACCTCGATGGTGGGGACTGCCGCCATGATTCGCCTCCCTTCTATTGAAAACGATAGGCCAGTTCTGGTGGGGTTTCCTTTCGATTATTGTGTGAAATCCATAGAATATGGGATTATAATCCGATTTCAGACAGATAATAGGATTAATGATCAAATGGCGATGCTCGATGAAACCGATCTCAGGATCCTCGCCCTGGTCCAGGAGGACGCCCGGCTGACCCAGGCCGAGCTGGCCAAGCGCCTGGCCCTCTCGCAGACCTCCTGCTGGCGCCGGGTCCGTCAGCTAGAGGAGAACGGCGTGATCGCGCGGCGCGTGGCCCTCGTCGACCCCCGCGCGGTCGGCCTGACGGTGAGCGTGATTGCGAGCGTGAGCCTGGCGGAGCACAGCGACGAGAGCCGGTCGTCCTTCGAGACCCTGGTCGCGGCGCGCCCCGAGATCGTGGAGTGCTACTCCATGACCGGAGATCGCGACTACATGCTGCGCGTCGTGGTCAGAGACGTGGAGGCCTACGACCACTTCCTGACGACGCACCTCCTGCACCACCCCGCGGTGGCCTCGGCCAGCTCGAGCTTCGCCCTGAAGCAGATCAAGTACACCACCGCGCTGCCACTGGAGTCGAGCTAGTGCCCTCACCCGCGTCGGCGAAGGGATAGACTTCGGGGTGGAGGAGACGTGAGCAGCGAAGCCCCGCACCTCGATCCCGTCTGCGGAATGACGGTGAAGCCGGACGGGCCGCGCCGGCATCTGCACGCCGGTGTCGAGTACCGGTTCTGTAGCGAGGGGTGTCTCGTGAAGTTCCGGGCGGATCCGGATCGCTACCTGGGTGGATCGCTCGAGCCCGCTCCGGCGAACGCGCTCTACACCTGCCCGATGCATCCCG
>JAUXJB010000028.1 GCA_030624945.1 Deltaproteobacteria bacterium
CGGCCGGGCGGCCGGCGCCCCCGGGCCTCATCGACTACGTGGGTATCCGGGGGACGGAGCCGCCCACCCCCATCCTCGGTGGCCTGGCGGCCTCATCCGGTGAGTCCCCGTACCTGACGCTCCTTCGCCTGCTGACCGGTTTGGCCGAGGTCGCCCCCGCCAGCTGTTTCCGGGCCGCCGCGGGCCTGCTCTTCGGGGGGTCGATCCAGCCTCCTGCGGCCTTTGACCTTCACCTCGTGCTCTCGGACGCCACGCCCAGGCACCGATCCGAGGCGCTCCACCACCTGACCTGGGATCTGGCGCAGGCCTTCCGCACTCGAATCGAGGAAGAGTGGCATCTCCCCAATCCCGTGCGGCAGATCGGCTGTCTCGAGCTAGACGCGAAGCAATTTGAGGGCGCGCTCAGCCTGGTCTGGTCGGTCTGATCCGTCCGGGCTGCACTGCTGCCCGCCCGGGCTCGCCCTCCCGGAAGATGGCGAACGCGCTCGTGTAGCCGTGCAAGTAGGTGCGTTGCTGGACCGGGCCGATCTCCCCGTTGCCGAAGAAACCCGCTAGCGGCACATCGCCCACGCGCGAGCGAAACGCGCTGCTGTCGTGGTCGGGTGTGCCGTAGAGCCCCACTCCACGGCCGAGGCACGAGAAGAGCAGGGCGCCCCGGGCCTTGTTCGGACCGGGATCGCTGCTGTACCTCGAGAGACAGCGATCGAGATCTTCGGCAGAGGCGACGGCGTCGCGAACGTGAAACTGCACGACCTGCGCGGGCTGGAGCGGAGCGGCCACGGCCAGCGAGCCCTCATTGGGATCGATCCCGATGATGTTCCGGATCAGGAAGTCGCCCTGCCGGTACTCGCCCTGGCCCGCCTCCATCTCGATGCCCAGGAACAGCGAGCTGCGGAAGAGCTTCCGGTCCGCCGGGCTGGCGGACTCGAAAAGCTGCTCGAGGATCTCGATCGCGGGCTGGCCGTCGAGGCGCTGCAGCAGGTTGTCGTGGCAGTGGGTCACGAAGAGCGGGCTCCCGATCGGACGGCAGCCCTGGGCGACGACGGGGTCGATGGTCACGTTTCCGGACAAGGCCAGCCCGACCAGACCGGAGCGCCGCAGCTCCGCTCCCAGCCAGAGCGCGTTCTGGCCGGGCTCACCGCCGCTGGCCAGCCCGCCCACCTTGACGGCCGACGGGTACGCCAGGTCCATGCCCCGGATGAGGTGCTCGGTGGGGAAGCGGAAGGGGTCCGCGAGCAGGACGAACTGGGGTTTCCCCTGCGCGTCGATGCCGACCTGATCGTGCCAGCTGGCCGCGTCCGCGTCGGGTCCGGGCAACGAATCGGCGTCTAACGCAAAAGAATGTATGTCTACACCGGGTAGAGTTGCACCCGCCAGAGCCACTCCCGGACAGGCCTCGAGCTCGTGACCTCCTCCGATCACGCTGAGCCCGCTGCAGCCGATCAGCGTCGCGCCCGGGAACTTCCGCGCCAGCAGGTCGAGGACCGAGTCGTAGCGCTCTGCGTGATGGCCCGATGCGAAGAGCGTGACCAGATCGGGCGAGGCGCCGAGAGCGCTGCGCAGCCGCGCGGCGGCATCCTCGGCCGCCGCTTCGGAGCCGCGTTCCTCGGAGAGAATCGAGGCCCACTTCATCGTCGGGCATCGTATCGAATCCGCGAGCGCGCGCCCTGCGGACCCGCCCGTTTTCAGGGGGAGCGCCCGGTCAGGCTCTCGAGGGAGAGCCCGGAGGTCTCCTTGAGCGTCGTGAGGACGATCGTCGTCCGTGTGCGGTGCATGCCCGGGATCGTGCCGATCTTCTCGCGGATCAGCCGTCCCAGTGCATCGCTGTCGGCGACGCGGATCTTGACCAGGTAGCAGTCCTCGCCCGCGATGTAATGGACCTCCTGGATCTCCGGAATCTCCGTCAGGGCGGCCCCGGAGTTCATCTCGTTCACCGGCTCCAGAGCGGTGACGAACGCGAACGCCGTCAGGCCCAGTCCGATGGCCTGGGGATCGAGGCGCGCCTCGTACGCCCGGATCGCCCCCTTCGCCTCCAGCTTTCGTATGCGTTCCAGGATGGCCGATGGTGCCATGCCCATGCGGCGCGCGATCTCGGCATTCGACGTGCGACCATGGGACTGCAGAATCGACAGTATTTCTGCATCTCGATCGTCGAACATTCCAGGGAATCCCCTGGATCGAGATGATTATTCGCTGGCGGGAGCGGGGTCAAGCTCTTTCAGCAGCTCGCTCGCGATCTGGCGGGCGAGCCCACCGTCCACCTCGCCCCGGTGGGCCTTCATCAGGGTCCCCATCACCTTTCCGAGGTCTCCGGAGCTGGCCGCTCCGGTCGCGGAGATGGCCTCCTCGAGCCAGGTGCGCGTGGTGGGCTGGTCCGCCAGGCTGGGCAGGTAGCCCTGGATCAGCTCGAGCTCGGCTCGCTCGGCGGCCGCCTGCTCGAGCCGCCCCGCTCCCTCGAAGGCCTCGATGCTCTCGCGCCGTTGCTTCTCGAGCCGCCGCAGCAGCGGGACGCACTGTTCGTCCGAGAGACTCTCGGAGTTGTCCTCCTTCGTGCGGGTGAGGAAGATCGCGCGGATCCCGCGCAGGGCGGACAACCTCGCCTTTTGTCGGCTGCGCATCGCATCCTTCATGTGCTCCGCCACGTCCTCGAAGATCGGCATGGATGGCTCCTTCCGGGTGCGCGGCTAGTGTCCTGTTCCGGGAGTTCCGACGCAATTCTCGCGGCCGAGGCGCCGGGCTCGCAAGGCGCGCGAGCGCGGATGCATCGGCCGTCGAGAATGCGAGCGCACTCCCGGAACAGGACACTTGCTTAGAGTTCGCGTGGGGGCGGCGCGAGCTCCGAGTGATCGCGCGCTGGACCGCGCGTCGAAGCTGGACAACAGTCTCGATGGATGAACGGCGTCGAACGAGGGATCCGCGCCCGGCGCGCAGCGCTGCTCCTCGGGCTCGTGCTGCTGGGCTGCGCAGCCGAGCCGCCCCGCCCCCGGCGCGTCGACACCGAGACCTATCGCGCCGCGCCCGCGAACCGCGGCGCCGAGCGTTACTCGGCCTGGTTCGCGGACTCCGGCGGAGGGGTGCTCTACTTTGGCCTCAGTCCCTTCTGGGAGCTCTGGTGGGCGGGCGACGGGGATGCGCTGGGCGACCTGCGCGAGCCGGGCGATCATCTGATCGGCCGCTTCGATCTGGCCGCAGGGCGTTTTCTCGCCCCCTTGCGGGTACGGGACGCGTCTCTGGATGTGCGCGCTTCGGTGTGGGACGTATTGGCTCACTCGAATGGGCGCATCTACTACACGACCTTCTTCGAGGAGTTCGGCTGGGTCGAACCCGAGAGCGGCGTGCTGCGTCACATCGAGGGGCTCGGGGTCGGCCTGAACGAGCTCGCCGAGGGTCCGGCCGGAGATCTGTACGTCACGCGCTACTCGACGGCACCGCGCGGCGTCGGCGACCGCTCGGGATCGTTGCTGGTCCTGACACCGGATGGTGACGTGCTGCGAGAGACCCACTTCGAGGGCGGACCGGGAGAGGTCATCGCACCCAAGAGCGTCGCGGTCGATCCGGAGAGCGGGGAATGCTGGTTGACCGCGGACGTGTTCGCGTCCGACGGAAGCGTGGGTCACGGCGTCTTGCATGTCGATGCCTCGGGTCGCGTCCTCGCCCGGCGCCGGTCCGCTCCCGAGCTGCTCTTCGCCCGCTTTGACGGGCGTGGTCGCGGCTACTTCGTCGAGGACGTCGGCGGGACGCTGCGGTTGCGCATCACGGAGGGCGGGCGCGACCGGAGCTCGCTCGAGCTGGGTCCGCGCCGGCCGCTCGACTACGCGCAGGACATCCAGATCGCCCGCGACTCGACGGCCGTGATCGCGTTCTGGTCGGGGCGTGTCGACCTCGTGCGTCTGGTGGGCGACGAGCTCACTCACCGGGTCATCCAGCTCGAGAAGCCCCGCGAGTGCGCGCCGCCGCGCGGGCGCTCGCTGGTCTACAGCGCGGTCCTGTGGGAAGATCGTGTGTACGCGACGCTCACCTGTGGCGCCGCGATTCTCGCGGCGGACCTCGGGGAGTAGGGCGTGGGAGAGCTCGCGGAGTTTCCCTTCGGGTGGAGGGTCTTCCTCAGGACCTATCCCTGGCGACGCGTCGACCCCGTCCCCTGGACGCCGCTGTCCAAGCCCCTCTCGGAGTGCCGGCTCGCCCTGGTCTCGAGCGCGGGGTTCGTGCTCCCCGACCAGCCGCGCTTCGACGAGTCCATACGGGGTGGCGATCCGAGCTTTCGCGAGATCCCCTCGGACGTCGAGGTCTCCGAGCTGGTCGAGACCCACCGGAGCGCGCTCTTCGACCACGGGGGACTGGCTCGCGATCCCAACCTGGCGCTCCCGGTGGAGCGCGCCCGCGAGCTCCTGGAGTGCGGCCGGATCGGCTCGCTGGGCCGCGTCCACCTGTCCTTCATGGGGAGCATCACGGCGCCGGGTCGGCTCACCCGCCAGACCGCCCCGGAGGCCGCCGCCCGCCTGGCGCGCGACGGGGTGGACGTGGCCCTGCTCGTTCCGGTCTGACCCATGTGCAACCAGGCGGTCTGCCTGGTCGCGGCCGAGCTCGAACGTCACGCGATCTCGACCGTGGCGATCCAGCTGCTCCGGCACGTGGCCGAGCGCGTTCGGCCACCGCGGGCCCTGTTCGTGCCGTTTCGCCACGGCTACCCCCTCGACGCGCCGGGCGAGCCCCGGCGTCAGCACGCGGTCATCGAGGCGGCCCTCGAGATGCTTGAGGACCCCGATCTCGAGGCGCCCGCGCTGCGCGATTACTGAATCGTCGGAACACCGCGCTGTCGGCTGCTTGAACGCGCGTCGCCGAAAATACGACAATCGGGCCGGGAGGACCGGATGCGGCGCGACATCTTCAGCGAGGAGCACGAGCTCTTCCGCAGCCAGTTTCGACGCTTCGCGGCAGCGGAGATCGAGCCGCGCATAGCGGAGTGGAACGCCCGCGGCATGAGCGACCGCGCCAGCTGGCGGCGCATGGGCCAGGAGGGGTTTCTCGGCGCGGCGGCGCCCGAGGCCTACGGAGGAGCCGGCGCGGACTTCCTCTACGACGCGATCGTCATGGAGGAGCTCGCCTATATGCGGGCGCACGCGCTGATGATGTCCCTCCACTCCGACATCTGCGTGCCCTACATCGTGACCTACGGCACGGAGGAGCAGAAGGAGCGCTATCTGCCCGGGGCCATCGCCGGAGAGATCCTGATGGGCATCGCCATGACGGAGCCAGGCACTGGCTCGGATCTCGCGAACGTGCAGACCGCGGCGATCCGGAACGGGGACGAGTACGTGATCAACGGCTCGAAGACCTTCATCTCCAACGGTCAGATCGGAGACCTCTTCGTGGTCGTGGCCAAGACCGATCCGGCGGCCCAGCCACCGCATCGCGGGATCAGCCTGCTGCTGGTGGAGGCCAGCGCCCCGGGATTCGCGCGCGGTCGCAGACTCGACAAGTTGGGATTGACGGGGCAGGACACGAGCGAGCTCTTCTTTCAGGACTGCCGGGTTCCGGTCGGGAACCTGCTCGGCGACGTGGAGGGCCGCGGGTTCTACCAGCTGATGGAGAGCTTGCAGCAGGAGCGCCTGTGCATCGCGGTGAGCTCGATCGCCTCGTGCCGCCGGTCGCTGGATGACACGGTCCGGTACGTGAAGGAGCGCAAGGCGTTCGGGCAGTCGATCGCCGGGTTTCAGAACACCCAGTTCAAGCTCGCGGAGATGGCGACGGAGGTGGAGGTGGGTCAGGCCTTTGTGGATCGCCTGCTCGTCGCCCACGTTCGTGGCGACGAGATCGTCTCCGAAGCCAGCATGGGCAAGTGGTGGGCTTCGGATCTCCAGAAGCGGGTTGCCGGCGACTGCCTGCAGCTCCACGGCGGCTACGGCTACATGAAGGAGACCCCGATCTCGACGGATTACGCGGATGCCGCGGTCCAGTCGATCTACGCGGGTACGAACGAGATCATGAAGCTGATCATCGCGCGCCGCATGGGTCTCGAGGGCTAGCTCCTTCGGCGTACCTCGGCGAGCAGCTCCTCCAGGTAGCGACGGAGCTCGGCCATTTCCTCGCGCATCCGTACGATGACGGCCGCTCCGGCCATGTTCACTTCGAGATCCCGGATCAGGTTCTGCGCCACGCGGGCCCGCTCCAGCATCTGCTCCGAGAACTCTCCCTCGTTCTCGGGCGGCGCATCGCTGATGATGATTTCCTCTCGTTCCAGCGCGGCCAGAAAGCCATCGTCCGTCTCCAGCATCGTGAGAATCTGCTTGCGCGTGAAGTAGCTCATGTCCGGTCGCTCAGATGGGAGCGGACGTCGCGCCCGCGGTAGAGCGCCCGCATCCGATCGGCGATCTCGTCGAACTCGGGCTGATCCGGATCGGGCAGTACCGCCACGAGAGTCACAAACAGGTCGCCGCGACCGCCTTCGCGTCGCACCACTCCCTTGCCCGCCAGCCGCAGCTTCTGGCCGTTCGCCGAGCGCGGCGGAACCTTCAGGGTTACGGAGCCGTCCACCGTCGGAACCGCGATCTCGGCGCCCTGCATCAGCTCGGGCAACGTGACGGGGACGTCCAGCTGCAGATCGGATCCCGAACGCCTGAAGTAGGGGTGCGGGCGGATCCGCAGCGTCAGGTAGAGGTCGCCGGGTGGCCCTCCACTGGGCGAGGGCAAGCCCTTGCCCGCCAGCCGGAGGCGCGCGCCGTCGTCGGAGCCGGGGGGAATGCGCACGCGCAGGGACTGGCCCTCGACCTGGATGGGAACCTCGTCCCCGCGCACGGCCTCCAGAAAGTCGACCGTTACCTGGGCCTGCGAGTCCCGTCCCGGCGTGGGGCCGCGCTGACGACCGAAGAGATCCGCGAGCAGGTCGTCGAGGTCCAGAGAGGAGGCGAAAGGGCGCTGCCCTGGACTGCGCCGCGCGCCCTGCGACCAGCGCCGGTAGGCCCGCGCCTGCTCCGGGTCGAACCCCCCGCCCAGGCCCTGGCTGCCGAACTCGTCGTAGCGGCGGCGCTTCTCCTTGTCCGAGAGGACCTCGTTCGCGAAGGCGATCTGCTTGAAACGCTCCTCGGCCTTGGGGTCGTTCGGGTTGACGTCCGGGTGGTAACGGCGCGCCAGCTTGCGGTAGGAGCGGCGAATCTCCTCCTCGGGTGCGTCCCGAGATACCTCGAGGTCTGCGTAGAGGTCACGTTCTTCCATGTGACCAGAAAATAGCGCAGCGCCAGTCTTGCGACGGAGTGGAGCTCAGCGCTGCAGCGCCGGAATTCCGGAGCGCGAGATCAGCTCCTGGCAGCGGACCCGGCCCTCCTCTTCGCCATAGGCCGCGAGCAGCACGTCGCAGGCCAGCTTGACCCTCGCGAGGCGGTTGGGCGCGGGG
This sequence comes from Deltaproteobacteria bacterium, assembly GCA_030624945.1. GTDB lineage: Bacteria > Myxococcota_A > UBA9160 > SZUA-336 > SZUA-336 > JAUXJB01. Next base: position 7,391 of record JAUXJB010000028.1, read on the forward strand.
TGAAAGCAGCGGGTCTCGTTCTCGATCACATAGACGTTCCGCGCCACCTCGACGGGAATGCGGCGGTTCTCGCAGACGATCTCGCCCGACGCGGGGCCTGCGAGCGTCGCGAGAAGCAGTATGATGGCTCCCTGCAAGGTCCCTCCTGTCCCCGAGATCAGCCTACTCGAACTGGGTGAAAATGACTACAAGCAGAGATGAGATGTGTGTGGGTGACCTCATGACCGAGGGCGTCGCGACCCTGAACCGGAACGACACGCTGGCGACCGCGGACAACGTGATGCGGCTGGGCCGGATCCGTCACATGCCCGTGGTCGACGACGACGGAACTTTGGTTGGTCTCGTGAGCCAGCGAGATCTCTTCCGCGGGGCCCTTCTGCGGGCGCTGGGTTACGGCAGAAACGTCGAGGATCGGGTGCTCGACGCGCTGGCGGTCAAGGACGCCATGTCGACCGACATCGTCACGGCCTTGCCCGACATGCCGATCCGGGAAGCGGCTCGCCTGATGACGGAGCGGAAGATCGGCTGCCTGGTGATCCTGGAGGAAGGCGCGCCGACGGGCATCCTCACCGAGGGGGACTTTGTAGCGCTGGTTGGCCGCGAGGACGGATAGCTCCGGCTCGTGCCCGGCGGTGCGCGCTCGAACGCGCCCGCCCTGGAGTGGATCATGGATTGGAAGGTGCTCACCTCGACGTTTCTGGTCGTCTTCCTGGCGGAGCTCGGCGACAAGACTCAGCTCGCAACCTTCGGACTCGCCGCGGGCAGCGAGTCCCGCATCTCGGTGTTCGCGGGCGCGGCCTTCGCCCTGGTGGCGGCGTCCGCGATCGCCGTCCTGCTCGGCCAGGCGGTGGGATCGCTGGTCCCCGAGCTCTGGCTGCGACGGGCCGCGGGTCTCCTGTTCCTGGTCCTCGGCGTCGTCTTCCTGGTGGCGACCGACTCTTGAGTCGCTTGCCCTAGTAGACGAGCTTCAGGAGGTCGAAGGCGGTGACGATGCCCAGCACCTCCCCCCCTTCCGTTACGAGCACCCGGTGGAGCTGCCCGTCGATCATGCGCCTGGCGATGGACTTCACGTTCTCGTCGGGCCCAACCGTGACCACGTCCGGTGTCATGAAGTCCTCCACCCGGAGGTCATCGTCGAACGCCTCGTAGCGTTCCGAGACCTGCTCGGAGAGGACGCGAACGATGTCGGTCTTGGAGGCGATCCCGAGCAGCTTCCCGTCGTGCCCGGTCACCGGGGCTCCGCTGATGTCCTCCGCCGTGAGAAGCGTTTCGAACTCCCTCAAGCCGAGCTCGGGGCTAACCGCGACGACTCCTTCCTGCATGATGTCGGCTGCGCGCATCCGGGTCCTTCCGCTGTTCTTGTGTTTGCGGCCCGCGTGGGTGTTCTCTCCTGTGGGCATCACCCGGAGGCCCCACCCGAGGCCCCCTTTCCGGGGGGCACGGTCATGACCGGGCACACCGCCTGTCGCACCACGCGCTCGGCGACGCTGCCGAGCAGTACGTGGGACAGGCCTGTGCGCCCGTGGGTTCCCATCACGATCAAGTCGGCACCCTCGCGCCGGGCGAGGTCGAGGATCACCTCGGACGGCCGCCCATCCACGTGGACCTGGCGCGCCGGGACTCCCGCCTGCACGAGCTCTGCGAGACGCTTGTCGAGCTGTTCCACGGCCGCCTTCTCGATCTGCGCGAAGACCTTCTCGGCGCCGTAGACGGCCAGCGCTTCGACCTCGCGGGGTACGAACTTCGCGTGCGCGAGGACGATCTCGCCGGAGCCCGCCGCGAGTACGAGCTCCCTCGCCGCTGCCAGCGCCCGGTCTGCCGTGGGCGAGAAGTCGGTCGCTACCAGAATCGTCTCGAACCGACGCGCTTCGGTCACGCTTTGGGTTCCTTCACCGTCATCACCGGACACGGGGCCTCGCGCACCACGCGCTCGGCGACACTCCCGAGTGTGATGTGGGCGAGACCCGAGTGTCCGTGGGTTCCCATCACGATCAGGTCCGCCTGCTTGTTCCGGGCGAGATCCAGGATCACGCTCTCCGGCTTGCCCCGCTGGGAAAAGTACTCCGAGGAGATTCCCGCGTCCTGAAGCTCGATCAGGAGCCGCTCGAGCTCCTTGGCCGATTGGCTCTCCGCCTGCGCGATCAGCGGGGCCGGTGCGAACGCCTCGACTTCCGCGGGAAAGAAGACGGCGTGCGCCAGGATGAGGTGAGCCGGCCCGGCCCGCGTACCCATGTCTCGCGCCACCTGGAGGGCGCGGCGGGCGAGGTCCGAGAAGTCCATGGGTACGAGGATCGTTCGAAAGCGCAGCGCCTCGGTCACGTTTCGCTGTCTTTCAGCGTGATCACGGGGCAGTGGGCGAGCCTCACGGTGCGCTCGGCCACACTGCCCAGCATCACGTGCTTGAGTCCGGTCAAGCCGCGCGTTCCCATCACGATGAGATCCGCCTTGGAGGCGGCCGCCAGGTCCGTGATCGCCTGGAACGGGGGCTCGGAGGAGACGTGCATCTCACAGGACACACCATCGGCCTCGACTTTCCCCCGGATCTCCTCGAGAAGCTCGGTGGCTCGATTGCGGGCGTCTTCCCAGAAGCCCTGCGGAACGATCACGGGGTCGGGCACCGCCATCGGCACGGCGATGTGGTAGGAGTGAACCAGGGTGATCTTCGCACCAAAGGTCTTCGCCAGGCCGATGGCGTAAGCCAGCGCCTTCTCCGCATGGGGCGAGTAGTCAGTGGGGACGAGGATGTTCCGAATCTCGGTCATGGACTCTCTCCTTCTCAGCCTCCGGATGGCGGGACGGGGAGCCGCTCTCGCCCCGTCGGTAGAGTGTGCGTCGGTTGATGCCCAGAATCCGAGCCGCGTGAACCTTGTTGCCGTTCACGCTGGCGAGGACACGATCGACGTACAGATCGCCGAGCCCGCGCAGTGTGAGCTTCTGCTTCACGGCCACGTCGAGGAGGGACTCCTCCTCGCCAACGCTTCCCTCTCGGCTCAGCGGGGGAAGCGTCTCCAGCTCGATCGTCTCGCCACCCGATAGCGCCAACGCGCGCTCGATCGCATTCTCGAGTTCGCGCACGTTGCCCTCCCAGGGCAGCTGGGTGAGCCGTTTCATGCCTTCCGTCGGGATGCTCGCCCCGGGCCCACCGTGCTTGCGCGCAAATGCGTGGGCCAGCGCCGGGATGTCCTCGGGGCGCTCGCGCAACGGAGGTATGTGGATGGGGATCACGTTCAGGCGATAGAACAGGTCGTTGCGGAAACGCCCGTCGTCGATCTCGTTCTTCAGGTTGCGGTTCGTCGCCGTGATGATGCGCACGTCGACGCTGAGCGATTTGTTGGCGCCGACGGGACGGATCTGCTGATCCTGAAGAACGCGCAGGAGCTTGCCCTGCATCACGGCGGGCATGTCGCCGATCTCGTCGAGAAACAGCGTTCCCCCGTCCGCCTCCTCGAACAGGCCTCGCTTGGCGGTGTGCGCACCGGTGAACGCTCCGCGAGCGTGTCCGAATAGCTCGCTCTCCAGGAGGCCCTCCGGCATGGCCGTGCAGTTCACCGGAACGAACGGTCGCTGGGCGCGGTTCCCCGTGAAGTGGATGGTGCGCGCCACGACCTCCTTGCCCGTGCCGCTCTCGCCCGTGATCAGGACGCTGCTGCGGCTGCTCGAGATCTTCCTGATCAGCGCGAAGATCTCGCGCATGGCGGGGCTGGTGCCGATCAGGTCGCCGAAGGAGCTGGTCTGATCGACGGCCCGGCGCAGTCGCCGGTTCTCCGCCTCGAGCTCGCGGCGCTCGATCGCGCGCTCGAGCGTGGCCAGCACGGCCTCCCGCTTGAAGGGCTTGGTGATGTAATCGAAGGCCCCCGCGCGCATGGCCTCGACCGCGGAATCGATGCTGCCAAAGGCAGTCATCAGGATCACGGGAGTCTCCGGACGCCGCTCGCGCAGCTCTCCGAGCAGCTCGAACCCGTCGCGACCCGGCATGCGAATGTCGGAGAGTACGGCATCGAACTCATGGGCCTCGGCCGCCTCGAGCGCCAGGTCGGGAGTGGCCGCCCCCTCGGGGGCGAAGCCGCCCGCCTCCAGCAACGACAGAAGCATTTCGCGCATCGCGGCGTCGTCGTCGACAACTAGTACGGATCTGGTTTCTGACATGTGGAAATGTGGTAGCAGGCTGCGTGCCAGGAGATCGCGCGGCTCCGCCCA
>JAUXJB010000250.1 GCA_030624945.1 Deltaproteobacteria bacterium
CATCCCCTGCTCGTCTCGGTTCGATCCGGAGCCCGCGTGTCCATGCCCGGCATGATGGACACGGTCTTGAACCTGGGCCTGAACGACGAAACGGTTGAGGGGCTAGCTGCCGAGAGCGACGACACCCGCTTTGCCCTCGACAGCTACCGCCGATTCATCCAGATGTATGGCGACGTCGTGCTGGGAGTGGAGCGCGAGCGCTTCGAGCGCGCGCTGGAGGCGAAGAAGAGGGCGCGCGGTGTACTGCTGGACACGAAGCTCGATGCGCAGGATCTGCGAGCGCTGATCGGGGAATTCAAGGGGATCGTCCGGGACGGGACCGGAGCGGACTTTCCGGAACAGCCGCTCGAACAGCTGTGGGGTGCGATCTCGGCCGTCTTCAAGTCGTGGCACACGGCGCGGGCGGGTACCTACCGCAAGCTGCATCGCATCCCCGACGACTGGGGAACCGCCGTCAACGTCCAGGCCATGGTGTTCGGAAATCTGGGGGAGGACTCCGCGACAGGAGTGGCCTTCACGCGCGACCCGTCGACCGGAGTGCGGCGCCTGTTTGGCGAGTACTTGCCCCGCGCCCAGGGCGAGGATGTCGTCGCGGGAATTCGCACGCCCCACCCGATCACCAAGCGCGATCGCAAGCCGAACGAGCCGGCTTCGCTCCAGGAAGAGATGGGGCGCCCCTACCGCGAGCTCGCGCGCGTCGCCAAGTTCTTGGAGCAGCACTACGCGGATATGCAGGACCTCGAGTTTACGATCCAGCGCGGGCATCTCTGGATGCTCCAGACGCGCTCCGGCAAGCGGACCGCCCGGGCGGCCGTGAAGATCGCCGTGGACATGGTGCGAGAGGGTCTGATCGACGAGCAGACAGCCGTCACCCGCGTCGAGCCCGAGCAGCTCGACCAGCTGCTGCACCCGACGCTCGATGTCTCGTCCGCCCCGGCGCCGATCGGGAGGGGCCTCCCCGCGTCTCCGGGAGCGGCGAGCGGGCGGCTCGTGTTCACCGCCGACGACGCCCAGGATGCGGCAGAGCGGGGCGAGCAGGTGATCCTCGTGCGGCGCGAGACCTCACCCGACGACATCCACGGGATGCACGCCGCCAGGGGCATTCTGACGGCGCTTGGCGGAATGACCTCGCACGCGGCTGTCGTCGCGCGCGGCATGGGCAAGTGCTGCGTCAGTGGCTGCTCCGATCTCACGATCGATCGCGAGCGTGGTGTTGCGATCCTGGGGGACGTCGAGTTCACCGAGACCGATGTGATCACTCTCGACGGGACGACCGGCAGCGTCTTCAAGGGCGAGGTCGCCACGCTGGAAGCGGAGCTCAGCCCGGAGTTTCAACGACTGATGCGCTGGGCCGATCGAATCCGGCGCCTCGCCGTGCGGGCCAATGCGGACACGCCGGGCGACGCCGATGCCGCGGTGCGTTTCGGCGCCGAGGGCATCGGCCTGTGCCGCACCGAGCACATGTTCTTTCAAGCCGAGAGGATCCTGGCCGTGCGTCGGATGATTCTCTCCGAATCCACCGAGGAGCGGACCTCTGTGCTGAGCGAGCTCCTGCCGATGCAGCGCGGAGACTTCTCCGGCATCTTCCGGGCAATGGCCGGCCGCCCCGTGACCATTCGCCTACTCGATCCTCCGCTTCACGAGTTCCTGCCCCACAGCGACGAGGATATGGCTACAGTCGCGGGCGACCTCGAGATCCCCGTCTCGGAGCTGCGTCGCAAGGTCGACGCCTTGCGAGAGTTCAACCCGATGCTCGGGCACCGCGGTGCGCGGCTCGCGATCACCTATCCGGAGATCTACGAGATGCAGACGCGCGCCATCGTCGAGGCGGCCTGCGACTGCGCGGACGAGGGCGTGCGCACCCGGCCCGAGATCATGCTGCCCCTCATCCTGGGAGTGGAGGAGCTCAGCGTCCTGCGCGACCTCGTGGACGCGACCGCGCAGGCGGTGATGAAGGAGCGAGGGCGCCGCGTTCGCTACAGCGTCGGCACCATGATCGAGGTGCCACGGGCGGCCCTGGTCGCTGGCGACATCGCCCGCGTGGTGGAATTCTTCTCCTTCGGGACGAACGATCTCACACAGATGGCCATGGGCCTGTCCCGGGACGATGCCGGTCGCTTTCTCCCGGTCTACGTCGATCGTGGGCTGCTGCCCGACGATCCCTTCGTGACGCTCGACGTCGAAGGCGTGGGCGCGCTCGTCGAGATGGGTCTCGACCGCGGCCGCGAGACGCGTCCGGATCTCAAGGTGGGGATCTGTGGCGAGCACGGCGGGGAGCCCAGGACGATCCACTTCTGCGAGCGCATTGGGCTCGACTACGTGAGCTGCTCGCCCTTCCGGGTTCCGATCGCGCGCCTGGCGGCGGCTCAGGCTACCCTTGCGGTGGATGGACCCGCTGAGACGGCCTGAGCTGCTGCTGGCCGCAGTCCTCGTTTGCGGCTGCTTCGGGGGCGGAGGTGATGGCGCGCCGCGCTCCCCCTCGCCGAAGCTCGATGCCCGCGAGGTCATCGACTTCTCCGAGCGAATAGAGATCTTCTACGCGGCCCTCGAAAACGTGCCCATCGACGCCGTCACGACCTTCGAGAATCCGCGGCTGCGGTCGCATTTCGCCTCCGACGCGTCGTTCATGGACTACTACTCGTCGGTCGCCAATCAGGTACGCCGGGCGAACATGCGGAATGCGCGCCCCCTGCGCGTCGTCGTGAGGAAGTTCCACTTCGAGAGTCCGGACGTCGCCCGTGTGGGGGTGATGCTCCGGGGGCCCTACCAGCGCGCGCTCCGCTTCTGGGATGTCGAGCTCGAGA
>JAUXJB010000282.1 GCA_030624945.1 Deltaproteobacteria bacterium
ATCTGCTCGCGCGAGAACGACTTGTCCGTCTCGTCGGCGCGCGGGAAGTGGCTCATGATCCCCCGCACGCGCAGCCCGCTGAGCTTCTGGCAGTGCTCGAGAAACGGGACCACGTCCTGGGGCGGGATGCCGACGCGGCCCATGCCCGTGTCGACCTTGACGTGCACCGTCGCGGGCCGACCGATGCGCTGCGCCGCCTGAGACAGAGAATCCACCAGCTCGCGCGTGCACACGACCGGCTCGAGCCCTTGCTCCACGATCAGCTCGCTCTCCTCGGGTAGCGCGGGGGACAGCAGCAGGAACGTGGCGTCTACGCCGGCTTCGCGCAGCTCGACCGCCTCGGACGCGTGCGCCACGCACAGCGTGTCGTAGTCCAGCGCCACCAGGTGGCGGGCGATGATGGTCGCGCCATGACCGTACGCGTTGGCCTTGATCACGGGCCACATGGGCCGCTCGCCCGCCAGCTCGTGGAGCAGACGCAGGTTGTGGGTCAGCCTGTCGAGGTGGATCAGCGCTCGCGTGGGGTGGGCCACACGGTCTTCATCGGCCTTGATCTCGGTCGGGATTCCTACTCGCACGTGGCGGCAAGTTAGGCGCGAGATGCACCCGTCGCTATAGGAACCGGGCTTAGGGGCATAATGGAGGCAGTCTAGATTCTGTTCCTCATAACGATGGACGGGATCCTTAACCCTCCGAGACCGCTCCCGCGGACGTCGCGGCGGTCGCCGGCGCGGCGGGCTCGTACCAGATCGGCGAGGTCCAGGCGCGCTCGTGGATGGTCTTCGGCAGGGCGGGATCGTCGCACCCGGTGGGGCGCTCCTCCTCGGGAGCGGACAGGCACTGGAACGTACTGTAGCGGCAGCTCGGGTTCTCGAGGACGCGCGCGTAGTAGTAGGCGCGCCGCCCCGCATCGAAGTCGGGGTCGGTCCAGACCGCGCAGAGCGTGTCGGCTCCGGGGCCGCGCGGCTCGCAGGTGGAGAGGTCGACGTCAGCCCCGTTATCCGCCGAGCCCGCCACTTCGTACACTGCCTGGTGGAGACCGCCCTCGTCGTCGGCCCAACCCTTGATGATCTGGATGCGCTGCAGCAGGCCACCGGGGCGCTCGGCGGTGCCGGGGTCGCGCAGCGCGGAGACGACGAAGACCGGGACTTCACTGGACGCCGTCTGATCGGGCAGATCGCCGCCCATGGGCACGCCCCCCGCGTAACCCTTCGCCACCAGCTCGGGATCGGCGCAGAGGTCTGCTGGATAGCCCCAGCCCCCGAAGAAACGCGCCGTGATGCGTGGGCCACTGGTGCCGAAGGTCTCCCGGCGGCGCAGGCCAACGAAGAGCGCTTCGCGGGAGTTCTCCTCGGCCCAGATCGCGGCCAGGCCACCCGGGTTCTGGCGGCCGATCCGGCGCTGCGGCGCGAAGCTGGTGGAGCCCAGATGGCCGGTGTACGTGCGCTCCTCGACGTCGCCGGGCGTCGCGTTGTGCGTGTCGGTGCTGGCGATGATCCCGAGCTTGTACGGGTTCACGCCGATCCGCTCCGCCTCTCGCTGGCCCTCGATCAGCGCGTAGCGCACGAAGTCGAGACGCGACACACAGCCCTGGTTAAACTGCCCCCCCTCTCCGATGGACTCGCGGCAGTCCTCGTCCGTGGGAGGCCGCACCTTCTCGAAGTCGCAAAGCTCGTCGGGCGCGCCCAGGATCCCGTACATGCCGTTCCGGCACTCCGAGTCACCCTTGTTCTGCATGATCTCGACGAGCGGCTCCATGTTCTGTCGCAGCCGCGCCTGCTCGACCTGCTCCTCGATGCTGGTTGCGCCCGGATACCCCACGGTGAACATGCGCCCGTTGCTCTTGTTGCTGTTGTGGGGGATGGCGAGGACGTCGCAGCCGTTGCCCGCGTCGAGGCAGACCTCCTTGAGCCTGCGCCACAGGCCGAGCGGCGTCTGCTCATCGAAGGTACCGATCGGAAGGGCGGGCACCGTGGCGTTGCGGAAGATCACGTTCCGGTGCAGGCCGCTGACCTCCGGACTCGCCGAGTACTCGTAGGCCACGAACGTGGTGAAGGTGCAGGTCTCGTTGGCGCGCTCGGCAGCCTCGCGGATCTCGGTCCACACGGCCTGACCCGCCTCCAG
>JAUXJB010000111.1 GCA_030624945.1 Deltaproteobacteria bacterium
GCTCTCCGGCTCCAGCACGTCGATTTCGTGGGCCTCGAGAAGCTCTCGGCGGACGCTCTCTGGAGCCTGGCGAACGTCTCTCCGGGTACGGCCCTGATCGACGTCGACGGCGACGCCGTGGCAGCGCGCGTCGCTGCGCATCCCCGCATCGAGTGGTGCCGCGCGCTGCGGGTGCCACCCAACCGGCTGTTGATCGGGGTGCGGGAGCGCCATCCGGTGGCGGTGGAGGCGGACTCCGGATCGGGAGTAGACGAGCGAGGGACGCGCTTCCCGCTCTTGGCCGGCGAGGCGGAGCGACTGCCCCGCATCGACGGCGACCTCGACGCGGCGCTTCCCTTGCTGCGCGCCGCTCGCGAGCGGGGTGTGGGGATCCGATCGATCCGATCCCGCGCTGGCGATCTGCGCTTTCGCCCGCACAGCAGGGAGGTTGACGTGCGCGTCGGAGGCAGCCCGGGCTCCGCACTCGCGGACTGGGTTCGTCTCGATGCCAGCGGCCTCATCGATGAGTACGGCCCTCGCGAGATCGACCTCAGATTCTCCGGGAGCGCCGTTCTGCGCGACTTGCGAACGAACAGGGGGGGTGAGGATGGGACGTCATGACGAGCTGATCGTCGGGCTGGATATCGGGACGACAAAGATCTGCGCCGTCGTTGTGGAAGCGAGTGGGGAGAGCGTCGACGTCGTGGGGATCGGTAGCCATCCATCGAAGGGTCTGCGGAAGGGCGTCGTGATCGACATCGACGCAACCGTCGACTCGATCCGCAAGGCCGTAGACGAGGCGGAGCTGATGGCGGGCTGCGAGATCAACGCGGTCTACGCCGGCATCGCGGGGGGGCATATCGAGGCCCGAAACGAGATCGGCATGGTCGCGATCAAGGATCGCGAGGTGAAGCAGAGCGACGTCAAGCGCGTGATCGACCAGGCGCAGGCGATCGCGATACCCGCGGATCGCGAGGTGATCCACGTGATCCCGCAGGAGTACGAGATCGACGGTCAGGACGGCATCAAGCACCCGGTCGGGATGGCTGGCGTTCGCCTGATCGCACGGGTCCACATCGTGACGGCGGCGGTGACTTCCGCACAGAACGTGATCAAGTGCTGCAACAAAGCCGGTCTGAACGTCATCGACATCGTGCTGGAGCCGCTGGCCTCGAGCGAAGCCGTGCTCTCGCCGGACGAGACCGAGCTCGGCGTGGCGCTGGTGGACCTGGGCGGTGGCACGACCGATCTGGCCGTGTTCCAGGCCGGCTCGATCAAGCATTCGGCCGTGCTCTCCCTCGGTGGCCAGCACCTCACCAACGATGCGGCGGTCGGGCTGCGCACGCCATTCGATCAGGCCGAGCGACTCAAGCGGCGCTTCGGCTGTGCCGCCGCTCGCTACATGCCGAGAGAGGAGCTGCTGGTGGTCCCGGGCGTCGGAGGGCGGGCTCCCCGTGAGGTCAGTCGCAAGACGCTCTCGGAATTTCTGGAGCCGAGGATCGAGGAGATCCTCACGCTCGTACACGAGCAGCTCGGGCGCGCCGGCTACCTGAACCGAATCCCCTCCGGGATCGTGTGCACGGGTGGGTCGAGCGCACTCGCCGGGCTGCCCGAGCTCGCGGAAGAGATCTTCGAGCTGCCGGTACGCCGCGGAATTCCGCGCGGCATCGGCGGTCTCGCAAACCGAGTCCAAGGACCGGAGTTCGCAACCGGTGTCGGGCTCGCACTTTGGGGTTCCAAACGAAGAGCCAGGCCACGCTTCCGAGTCTATGACGGCTCTTCGTTTCGGAAGGTTCGTGCACGTATGCGCGACTGGCTTTACGGTGAACCAAGCAAACTTAGGAGCAGGGGGGTAGACAGATGATTGCATTTGAGCGGGAAAGCGATTTGCAGGCGCGAATCAAGGTCGTGGGGGTGGGAGGAGCCGGCGGCAACGCGGTCAGCACCATGATCGGCGCCCAGCTGAACGGCGTCGACTTCGTGGCGACCAACACGGACGCACAGGCTCTTGCCGACAACCTGGCCGCGACCAAGATCCAGCTCGGCGATCGCGGACTCGGTGCCGGTGCGGATCCGGGGCTCGGCCGCAAGTGCGCCGAGGAGTCACGCGATCGGCTGCGCGAGCACCTCCAGGGCGCGGACATGGTCTTCGTCACGGCCGGGCTCGGCGGCGGGACCGGCACGGGAGGCGCGCCCGTGATTGCGGAAGTCGCGAAGGAGATCGGCGCCCTGACCGTGGCCGTCGTGACCAAGCCCTTCCTCTTCGAGGGCTCGGTGCGCGCGCGCGGCAAGCGGAGGCCGGGATCGATGCGCTCCACGATGTGGTCGACACGCTCATCACGATCCCGAACACGCGACTGCTAGAGATGGTGGGACACGACACCACGATAACGGACGCGTTCCGGCTCGCGGACGAGGTGCTGTTGAACGCGGTGCAGGGCATCTCGGACTTGATCACCGTCAACGGGATGATCAACCTGGACTTCGCCGATGTACGCACCACGATGAAAGAGATGGGCATGGCACTCATGGGAACCGGTCGCGCGAAAGGCGACAACCGCGCGGTAACGGCCGCACAGCAGGCGATCTCGAACCCCGTGCTCGAGGATGTCTCGATCAAGGGCGCGAGGGGCGTTCTTCTGAACGTGACCGGCGGGCCGACCATGACACTCCACGAGGTCAATCAGGCGGCGTTGCTCATCCAGGAACAGGCCCACGAAGAGGCGAACATCATCTTCGGTTCGGTCATCAACGAGAACATGGACGAGGAGATTCGAGTCACCGTGATCGCGACGGGACTTTCCGATCAGACGCGCGTACGGAGGCGCGAAATCCACGAGCAGGCGCTCGACAACGTCACGCCCCTGCACCCGCCTGTTCGCGAGGACGGGCAGGAAGCCGGCCACGGGCCCGAGGCGCTCGCGGAGTCCACATTGGAAGCGGGCGAGCTCGACGATGACGAGTTCATCTCGCCCTTCGACGAGGAGTTCGACGTCCCGGCCTTCATCCGCAAGACGCGCGACTCGGGGTAGGTGCGGGCGCACCGCCAGCCTCGCCCTACGCTCCGAGGGGATCGTCGAGAGACATCGAGTCCTCTGCTCCCGGGCCGGGCCCGACAGATCGGGCCCGGCCCCGCGAGCCGGCGCGGGCTCGCCCTGCTCGGCCTCCTCCTCGCTTGCGTGAGCTGTACCGTCACCCCGCAGGTACCGCCCTCCGCCGAACGCGACTCGCGCCCGGGGCCCGGGCCGGGAACTCTGGCCGGTCCGCACAACCCCCTGGAACCCGGAGAGGTGTCGCTAGAACGCGAACCCCGGACAGTCGAGCAAAGCTGGCTCCTCGACCTGTACAGCTTCTTCCACGCCAAGGATTACACCCAGTCTCGCCTGGTCTTCCGGGGGGCGCAGCGCGGCCAGGCGGTCGCCCACTTGTTGCTGCCCGACGGCGACGGGATACACGCCACTGTGGTGGTGTTCCCGATCCTCGCTGGATCGCACGTGGTGAGCGAGGCGCTGGCCAAGGCGTTGATCTCGCACGGCTACGCGGTTGCTCGAATGGAGCGTCCGGAGCTCGATCTGGAGGATCCGAGCGTGGGTGCGCGCGAGTTCTCACAGGCGATTCGCGGCGCCGTCCACGACGCGCGGCGCCTCGTCGACTTTCTGACCCGCCACCCCCGCGTGGATGCGGGACGGCTGGCTTCGGCAGGCGTGAGCCTGGGCGGGATCCAGGCCCTGCTCCTGGCGGCCACGGACCCGCGCATCCGCGGCGGCTTCTTCATCATGGCCGGGGGAGGCCTCGCCGAGATCCTCTGGGACTCGAGCGAGAAACCCGTGCGCGCGTTTCGCGAGCGCCTGCGGGCGAATCGGGGCCTGGAGACGCGCGCAGACTTCGTGGCCTCCCTGCGCCAGGAGACCGGGGACGTGGACCCCCTGACGTATGGGGGGAGCCTCGACCCGAGCCGAATCCTGCTGGCGTCGGGCCGCTTCGACCGCGTCATGCCGCCCGCGCGCACGAAGGAGCTCTGGCGAGCTCTGGGTCGGCCGCGCTGGATCCGACTTCCAATCGGCCACTACCAGCTCGCGCCCTTCTTCTGGTGGACGGTGGGCCGCGGAGCGGACCATCTGGAGCGGCTGTTCGCCAGCACGCCGGCAGCGGAAGCAGCCGCCCCAGCCCTGGCGAACTGACGCATCCCCGGCGCGACGGTCGTCCGGCGGGGCAGACTCAAACTCTCGCGCTCAGCGTCCGAAGGGTACCGTAGGGAGACAAGCACCATGAGCGAATCGGCGAATACGACGACCCACCGGCCGAGCTCGCTCCGCCGCAACCTCGTGCTTCTCGCTTCCTACCTCGTGATCATGACGCTGATCGCGGGCGCTTACGCCTAGCGTTCAGTCGCGCTCGACCAGGTCCAGGTCGCGGAAGAAGTATCGGATCTCGACGGCGGCGGTCTCGGGAGCGTCGGAGCCGTGGCAAGCGTTCTGCTCGATGTTCGTCGCGAAGCGCTTGCGCAGGGTTCCCTCTGCCGCCTGAGCGGGATCGGTGGCGCCCATGAGCTCGCGATAGGCCGCGATTGCGCCCTCGCCTTCCAGACAGCCGACGACAACGGGCCCCGATGTCATGAAGTCGACCAGGCTGTCGAAGAAAGGCTTGGCTCGGTGTACGGTGTAGAAACCCTCGGCCTCGCGCCTCGAAAGCCGCAACATGCGGAGTGCGATCAGTCGCAAGCCGGAAGCCTCGATCGCCTCGAGGATGGCGCCGGTCTGGCTCGCTCTCACCGCGTCCGGTTTGATGATGGCTAGGGTGCGCTCCATGGACGGCGGAGAGTAGCCATCGCGGCTGCCCGAGCAAGCCGCTGACCCGGTCGTCGGGGAACGGTCGGAGAGGTCTTCGGGGCGGTCCAGGTCGCGGCCGCGGTGGGGATCCAGGGGAACGTTGCGGACGGACTCGGAGTGGCGGGCCGCGACGACACGGCCGCCCTGGCCCGGCTCCAGGGAGAGGAGCTCGGCGAAGAAACGGCGGGCGAACAGGACCGGGCTGCCGGGCTCGCCCGCGTAGGTCGCGCGGACGATTCCCCGGGGGTCGGAGGCGAAGGCGTCTATCAGGCTGTCGAAGTCGGAGGGCAGGAGGTAGGGCTGGTCCGCCAGGGCGAAGAGGAGGCCCGCGGCTCCCCCTTCCGCGGCTTCGACACCCGCGCGAACCGATGCCGCCCGGCCCCGCTGCGGCTCCGCGGCGAGCGCCCAGGGGACGCCCAGAGCCTCTGCCAGTACGCGCCCCGGATCGTCACCGATCCGGAGAACCACCGTGATTCGCCCGGCCCGCGAGTCCCGCAGCGCGCGCACGACTCGCTCGAGCATCGAGACCCCATCGATCTCGAGCAGGTGCTTGGGGGCGCCCATCCGGCTGCCGCGGCCAGCGGCGAGGACAGCCGCGTCCACGCGGATGAGCTCAGACGGACTTCGAGAGGCCAAGGAAGCGCAGTAGCCTTTGCCAGACCTGCCGAGGGAACGCCCCGCGAGGGATCCGGGCAAGCTCGGCATCTTTTGTGTCGGACTCCCACCGCTCGAAGGACTCGAAGAACCGGCCGGCCATCTGGCGGGTCAGGCCCGAGACGACGGATCCTCCGAGCCGTTCCACCTGCCCCCCGACGCGCATGTCCGCGATATAGCGGAACTCGGTTCCCTCGTCCGTCTCGGCCAGGTGGATCTCCACGTCGGCATCGACGAAGCCGGCGGCACCCTTTCCCTGCA
>JAUXJB010000158.1 GCA_030624945.1 Deltaproteobacteria bacterium
CGCGCGCCTCGATGTCGAGGTGGTTGGTCGGCTCGTCCAGCACCAGGAAATTCGCTCGCAGCAGCAGGAGCTTTGCGAGCGCGAGTCGTGCGGCCTCGCCACCCGAGAGCACGGAGACCTTCTTCTGCACGTCGTCCCCCGAGAAGAGGAAGGTGCCCAGCATGCTCCGGAGGCGCGGAATGTCGAGTGTCCGGGTATCGGCTGCGAGCTCCTCCAGCACGGTGCGCCCCGGTTCCAGGACATCGAGCTGGTGCTGCGCGTAGAAGGCGGGCGTGACGTTGTGGCCGAGCTCGCGAGTTCCAGCATCCGGCGAGATCGCGCCGGCGGCGATACGCAAGAGGGTCGTCTTGCCGGCTCCATTCGGACCGACCAGGGCGATCCGTTCTGCACGGCGAATTTCGAGGTCGAGCGATTCGTAGACGCGCACGTGGCCGTACGACTTACCGATCTTCTCCAGGCGCAGAACCAGATCCCCGGAGCGGACGGGGTCTTCCAGGCGCAGCCGCAGCGACCTCTGGCGCACCGCCGTCTCGAGCGTGTCCCGCTCGGCGCTCAGCTTCTCGAGGGCCTTCTGGCGGCTCTGCGCCTGCCGTGCCTTCGATGCCTTGGCCCGGAACCGCTCGACGAATTTCCGCATGTGCGCGATCTGGCGGTCCAGATTCCTGCGCCGCGCGGCGGTCTCCTCCAGGCGCTCGGCCTTCTGGCGCAGGTAGGCACTGTAGTTGCCCCGGTAGCTCCGCAGCTGCCCGGCCTCGATCTCTGCGATGCCCGTCGCCTGCCGGTCCAGGAAGGTTCGGTCGTGCGATACCACGAGCACCGCTCCCGGATAGGTCGCGAGCACCCCTTCGAACCAGCGGATCGACGGAACGTCGAGGTGGTTCGTGGGCTCATCTAGCAGCAGCACCTCGGGTCGGGCCAGCAGCAGCTTGGCGAGCTCGACGCGCATGAGCCAGCCACCGCTCAGGCTGCGCGCCGGCTGGTCCCACATCTCTGGCCCGATGCCGAGCCCGACCAGGGTTCCGCGGAGCAGGGCCTCTGCCTTGAAGCCTCCCGCACGCTCGAACTCCTGCTGCAGGGCATCGTAGCGGGAGGCGAGCTCGGTCGGGATGGCCCGTCCCTCGGCCCCCAGCTGTGCGATCTCGCTCTCGCTGGCCCGAATCTGGCGCTCGATTGCCAGGATCGGCTCCTGGGCTGTCCGGACCTCCGCGATCACCGCGCGCTCCGAGCCCGTGTCGATCTCCTGGCGCAGGTAGCCGATCCGCGCCCGCTTGCGGAGCTGGACCCGACCGTCGTCTGGAGTCTCCTCGCCGGCGATCAGGCGCAGCAGGGTCGTCTTGCCGGAGCCGTTGCGCCCCACGAGCCCGATCCGGTCGTCGGGCCGGAGATGCAGGTGGATCCCGGACAGCAGGTTGCGCCCGCCGTAGCTCTTGTTGAGGCTATCGATTCGCAGCATCGCCCCGTCGTACCCTCTCGTGCGGCGGGCGAGTGTACCCGGGCTTCCGCGGAATGCGACACGGGGCCCCGAGCGGCCGGGGCCGCCCCGCACGTGTTTTCTTGACTCCAGAACAGTGGTATTTTTTCTACGCCATGCGGGCAACCCAGCAGCTCAAATACGCGCTCTACGGCGTGTTCGACCTGGCCTACAACGGGGGCGATGGTCCGGTCACGCTGCAGGAGATAGGAGATCGCCAGGGCATTCCCACCCGCTACCTCGAGCAGATCTTCCAGAGACTCCGGCGGGCTGGCCTCGTCCGCAGCAAGCGGGGGCCCGGGGGTGGCTACTTGCTCGCGTCGCCCGCCCACGAGATCTCGGTCGCGGATGTCGTGATCGGCGTGCAGGGAGCCCTGCTCTGCATGGCCGAGGGTGGGGAGGATGAGGGTCCCGCCACGCCCGCCTTCGTCTGGGACGAGATCAGCGAGGGCCTGCGCCAGGCTCTGGCCGCTCGAAGCATCGCGGATCTCTGCCGCGAGGCCGAGCAGCGGGGAGTCGAGCGCGCGGACGAACGTCCACTGATGTATGAGATCTGAGGTCGTGGCGGTGCGAGGGGAGCGGCAGGGATCGGGCGATTCCAAAGGCGGATGGGGCGAGCGCGCGGCCGCTGTCGTGGACGGCTCCCTTCCGCCGGCTCCGCTGCCTCGGGAGCTCATGCTCGAGGTCTTCCAGCATGCGCGCGAGTGCTACCCCGAGGAGTGTTGCGGCCTGCTGATCGGCCCGGAGGAGTCCGCGACCCCGTGCCGCTTCGTGCGCTGTACGAACGTCCAGAGCCAGCGGCGCTCGAAAGGGGAGTCCGAGCTGGACGCGCGGCACGCATTCTGGATAGACGAGCAGGAGTTGCTGCATGCACTACGGACTGCGGAGGAGGGCGGCGAGGCCCTGCGTGTGGTCTACCACTCGCACATCGACACGCCGGCCTACCTCTCGCACACCGACCTCCAGTCTGCGCTGGGCCCCGATGGGTTGCCGCTCTGGCCCGGGGTCGAGCACCTGGTGATCTCCGTCCAGGAAGACGGAGTGCAGGGGGGCGTGTTGTTCGGGTGGGATCCGGAGACGGAAAGCTTCGTGGGGCGTAGGGTCCAGGAGGCCGGCTAGCGAACGGCTCGCGGATTCAACGGGGGGAGAGAATGAGAGTCGGTGTTCTCAAGGAAACCAAGGCTGGCGACAAGCGGGTTGCCTTGCTGCCATCCGGCGCGCGTGCGCTGGTCGAGCGCGACCATGCGGTCTTCGTCGAGACGCAGGCGGGAATCGCCAGCGGATTTCCCGACAACGAATACGAGGAGGTCGGGGCGAAGATCGTCGCGAACCCGGAGGAGGTCATCGGGTCCGCGGAGATCATCACGAAGGTCAAGGAACCGAGCCCGAGCGAGATCGCGCTCATGCGCCCCGGTCAGACGATCTTCGACTTCCTGCACCTGGCTCCCGAAACGGATCTGACGCGGCGCATCCTCGATAGCGGGATCATCGCAATCGGCTTCGAGACGGTGCAGCTGGACGACGGCTCGCTCCCACTCCTGGTTCCCATGAGCGAGGTTGCGGGCCGGCTCGCGATTCAGATCGGTGCCCACTACCTGGAGGCGAATCAGGGCGGCCGCGGAGTCCTGCTCGGCGGCGTTCCGGGCGTTCCGCGTGGTCGCGTCACCGTCATCGGCGGCGGCATCGTCGGTACGGCAGCGGTTCGCATGGCTGTGGGGTTGGGAGCGGAGGTCTCCGTGCTCGACATCGATCAGCGACGTCTATCACACCTCTACGATATCTATCAGGGCACGATCAGCACGCTTTACTCGAACAGTGTGAACCTCGAGCAGACGGTTCACGGGGCCGACATCGTGATCGGGGCGGTTCTGATCCCCGGAGCACGCGCGCCCGTACTTGTGACGCGCGAGATGGTGGGGGCTATGGCAAACGGCACCGTCATCGTCGATGTCGCCGTCGACCAGGGCGGCTGCGTTGACACCATCCACCCCACGTCTCACGACGATCCCACGTTCGTAGTGGATGGCGTCATCCACTACGGCGTCCCCAACATGCCCGGAGCGGTTCCATTCACCTCGACCTTTGCCCTCACGAGCGCCATCCTGCCCTACCTGCTCGAGCTGTGCGATCGAGGTGTGGACGAGGCCTTGCGCAAGAATCCAACGCTCGCACGCGGCGTGAACTGCTACCGAGGAGAGATCACCGTCGCCGGCGTCGCCGCCGCCGTCGGTCTTCCCGTCGCATATGCGCCCTGGGCCTGAGAGGCCTCGAGCTTTCGAGGCGGCTTCTGCCCACATATCTCCCCAGGTAGGCTACTGCGGACGCCCATAGCACGCCATCTCGACGCTTCCTCGGTCGGCGCTCCTCGACGACCCGAGAGGGTCGCCTCCGGTGCACCTCCCTGCGGGAGCGCCGATCTGACGCACTCTTGGCGCCCTCGCTACGCCAACCTGGCGAGAAATGCGGGCTAGTCCTGCCCGATGCTGAGCTTCAGGCAGAGCTCGATCTTGTGGCCGGACTCCTCGTCCGCGAGCAGGATCGGGATGCGTAGCTCGCCTCCGCTCGCCTCCACAGGCCCCGCGCTTTCCAGACAGTAGCCGCCACCGGCGAAAGCTTCGGGCTCTACCGGCAGCTGGGTCAGCTCCACGCGGCCCAGGGCAACCGACGGGTCCGGGGCGGGTGGCTCGTTCTCGGCGGCTGTCCGGATGTCGGAGAGGATCTGCTTCGAAAGGGTGGTCAGAGTCTGTAGAACTCCGCGGCCCTCCGTGGCGACCGCCTCGAAGTAGGCCGCGGGATTCAGGCCGAGTCGGCGATGCAGCTCGTCCAGCGCGTTCTCGTTCGTGTTGCCACGCCGGTTGTACTGGATGACGAGGACGATGTCCTCGAGGTTGCGGCCGAAGCTCTCCAGATGTTCTTTGAGTTCCGCAGCGGCTGAGAGCGTAGCGTCGTGACGATCCGGGCGCAGATCGGCGACGAAGACAATCCCATCGGTGCCGTCGAGAATCTGGCGGCGCAGCTCTGTGTTCTCGTCTCCGCCCGGCACTGTGTAGATGTGAATCGAGGTCGAGTATC
>JAUXJB010000127.1 GCA_030624945.1 Deltaproteobacteria bacterium
AGGCCGAAGGGTTCCTCACGGGACTGGATGCCGGCCTCAGCATGCGTCGAGGAGGCCTGATGATCACGGGGCAAGTCAGCGGATCCTTCGGCCTCGATCCCGTATTCGACATCGGCAGCTTCTCGTTTAGCGATGATATCGATGCCCTCACTCAGGTTGCAAACATCGTAGGAGCGGGCACCGATCGCTCCGGATTCTTTACGAACACCGGTAGCCAGGCGCTTGCCGACATCATCGCAGTCGCGTTGGGCACTTGGAATCAGGATCAGGCCGAGGAGCTCGTGTACCAGGCGGAGCTCGCGGGTCTCGACACTTCGTCGGTAGGGATTCAGGACATGATCTCGCGCGTTGCGACCGCCACGGGAGGTGTGGCCGCGCTGGATCTCTCTCAGAACGCGAGCGGCGTGATCGTGCAGGGCCTCCTGACCGAGGAGATCGGGTTGGGTTACGGCCACTCGCTCTTCGGTGACCGCGTTGGCATCGGCGCGAACGTGAGGGCCGTCTACGGTCAGACGTACTACAGCTTTCTCCAGTACGACGACATCACGGGCACAGACGATCTCATCGATGACATAACGGATTCCAACAACAAGGAGACGAGCCAGCGCGTCGCCCTCGACGTGGGGATCTTGCTCCAACCGAAGGATTGGCTGCGGCTCGGGTTGGTGGCGAGGAATGTCAACAGTCCCGAGTTCAAGAGCAAGGGACCGGATGATGTCGAGCTGGAAGAGCAGATTCGCGCGGGCATAGCGCTCAACGTGCTCCCGAACTGGATTGTCGCCGCGGACATCGATGTCACCGAGAACGAGTCCCAGAACGTCGATGGCTTCGCTTCGCGCATGCTTTCGATCGGCACGGAATTCCGAATCCCGTTTTGGGTGGGGAGTCTTGCGTTACGGGCCGGTGCCCACACGAACCTCGCATCGGAGGGCGACGACGGAGTGACGTTGACCGCCGGTTTCGGCCTTCGCCTTACGCACCTTCGGCTCGACTTTGCAGCGGGCGCTGCAACCACGCGCGAAGAGCTCGAGGTCGGTGGCTCGGACATCCCGTCTCGCTTGCACTTCTCCGGGGCCCTCCGGTGGGTGTCTGAGTTCTAGAACGCCTGGCGCGAGAGGGCGCCACATGTCCGCGTCGAGTGGCGCCCCTATTGAATGAACTGCTCGTTCAGGATCCGTTCCTCGAGACCGTGACCCTTATCGAACAGCAGCTTTAGCGAGCAACCGCGATCCTCACGGATCGTGAGCTCTACCACATCCCGGACCTCGCTCGAGTCCGCGACCGAGCTCACGGGGCGCTTCAAATGGTCCAGGACCTCGATCCGAACCATGGCACCGCGGGGCAGCAAAGCACCGCGCCAGCGGCGCGGTCGGAATGCGCTGATCGGCGTTAGCGCGAGGACGCCCGCGTCCAACGGCAGGATGGGGCCGTGAGCCGAGAGGTTGTAGGCGGTGCTTCCCGCCGGGGTCGCCAGGAGCACGCCGTCGCAGATCATCTCCTTGACCCGCACGATCCCGTCCACGGAGATGCGCAGCTTGGCCGCTTGCCGTGTCTGCCGCAGCATCGAGACCTCGTTGATGGCCGGGAGCTGCAACGTAGCGCCCGAAGTCGTCTGTGCCTCCATGCGAAGCGGATGGAGCGTCGTCATCTCGGCCTCGGCAATCCGATCCAACAGGCCGTCTTCTTCGTAGTCGTTCATCAAGAAGCCGACCGTGCCCCTGTTCATGCCGTAGATGGGCACCTGACGCTCCATGGTCCGGTGTAAGGTGTGGAGCATGTACCCGTCCCCGCCCAGGGCGACGATGACCTCGGCCTCTTCCAGGCACTTGCTTGCATAGCGGGCCTGCAGTCTCTTGAGCGAGGTCTGGGCGATCTCGGCATCGCTGGCGACGAAGGCGATTCGATCGACGTTCATGGATCCGCTTGTGCCGTGTCCCGTGCCCGGGCTGCTCCCCGCAGCTCCGGGCGCAAGAGTGTACCCCACCCGGCTCTCCGCGCCGATCGCGGCCCTCCGGAATTCCCCGCTCCGACAGCGTGATCCCCATACCCGCTACACTGGCGCAATGGGGTTTTCCGCGGTGATATTCGACCTCGGTGGCGTCGTGCTGGGTTCGCCTTTGCACGCCATAGCCCGCTACGAACGGAGAATCGACATCCCGGGAGGGTTCATCAACCGCGTGATCGTCGACGCGGGTGCGGAAGGCGCCTGGTCCCGCCTCGAGCGCGGAGAGATCCTGGTCGACCGCTTCTATGACGAGTTCGATCGCGAGTGTGCGGAGGCGGGAAACGCGATCTCGGCTCGGGACATGATGGCGGGAATTGCGGAGAGTGGCGGTCCGCGGCCGCAGATGATCGCGGCGATCCAAACCATTCGCGAGCGGGGGTTGCGCGTTGCGGCACTCACGAACAACTGGGCATCGGAGAACCGAGGCGATGGGGGGAGCGGGGGGCTCCGGCGGTTGTTTCACGTGTTCGTCGAGTCCAGCGTCGTCGGGCTGAGCAAGCCCGATCCCAGGATCTATCGTCACGTCTGCTCCGAGCTCGAGGTGGAGCCCCGCGCGGCCGTCTTTCTGGACGACATCGGACGCAATCTGAAGACGGCGCGAGAGCTCGGCATGAGGACGATCAAGGTCGAAGATCCGGATCTGGCGCTCGGCGAGCTAGAGACCGCCCTCGGGTTCAAGCTGCGATCGGAGCCCCGGCTGCCGAGCTAGAGGCGCATTTCTCAGCAGGCGGTAGCGGTTCAGCGCGCCGCCTCGACCATCGCTGGCGTAAGAGTCCAGCGGCTCCAGGTCGATGTGTGCCAGCAGGTCGCGCTCTTCCGCGGGGTCTACCCAGTGGCAGTAGCGGATCGGCCCACTGCCGCGGTCTCCCCAGCGAAGCAATGTGTCTCCCGGCTCCAGCTGGCGGGGATCGATGGGCCACGGCGAGTGCCGATTGTATTCGGGCACGCCGACCTGCTTGCCCGCGAAGCGGGCGTGCGCACCGAAGTCCCAGAACGCGAGTGCGAGAAGGCCCCGCGGCGCAACGCGCTGGGCGAGTCGTTCCAGCAACTCGCGGCGCCGCGCTTTTCCCGGGATGTGGTGCAGGATGCCGAACGCGGCCACGCAATCGTAGGTCTCGGACGTCCCCGCGGCGGGCAGGGGCTCCTCGACCAGGTCCCGTTGCTCGAATTCCGCCGCCACGCGGGGGATGCTTCTGCCGCGAGCAGCAGCCAACAAGCTGGCGCTCGCGTCGATCCCCCGGTACACAAGAGGGCGCGTCAGAGCATCGGATAGAAAGCGCGCGAACCGGGCGTTTCCGCAGCCGATGTCCAGGACGGAGAGGGAGCTCGGACACCCCGCCTGTGCGAGATGCGGCAGGATACGCCGCCAGCCGGGCCAGGGATCGCCACGCGTTTCCTCGAAACTTCTGGCGTGGTCGCGGTAGAAGGTGCGGTTCAGGGCGTTGAGGGCGAGCGCGGTTTCTTCGTTCACGTGCGATCTGGGAGGCCGGTGGAAATGAAGACGGGCGGAGCCGCCCGACAAAGCTTTGATCCCCAGCGCTACGAGCGCGATCTGCTCTGTATCCTCTCCGAGGTTCGACCGCTTCCCGCGGTCTCGCAGCGCGATCTGCAGAGAATCTTGCGCAAGTACCCGCGCGACGGCAAGGGCTTCTTCTCGCGCTCCGAGCTGATCGCGGGCTTCCGCCACCTCGCGCGAGGGCAGGGCTGGGACGATGAGGCGAGCTTCGTCCGGAAGCTCCGCAAACGTCGCATACGTACACTTAGTGGTGTTACCCCCGTTACCGTCCTGACCAAACCGTTCCCCTGTCCCGGTCGGTGCATCTTCTGTCCCAGCGACGTGCGCATGCCCAAGAGCTATCTGTCGTTAGAGCCGGGTGCCCAGCGAGCTGCCCAGCAGGGCTTCGATCCCTATTTGCAGACGCGCGTCCGGCTGCAGGCGTATCACGAGCTCGGCCATCCCACCGACAAGATCGAGCTGATCGTTCTCGGCGGCACGTGGTCGTTCTATCCCGAGCCGTATCGCGTCTGGTTCATCAAGCGCTGCCTCGATGCGCTGAACGACTTCTCGGGGGCGGATCCGGCTACCGCTCCGGAGCACGCCCCTCTCCGCGACCCGGGGGAACCCTCCGAATCGGTGCACGGAGGTCTGGGAGGTGCCTCCTACAACCAGGTCGTCTCCAGCCACCTGCGGCGCCGTCTCCAGGGCGCGCTCGTCGGCGACTGGGAGCGGGCGGAGTGGGAGGATCTGGAGGCCACACAACGCCGGAACGAAGGGGCGAGGTGTCGGGCGGTCGGCATCTCGCTCGAGACGCGTCCGGATCAGGTCACGCGCGAGGAGGTGGTAACGCTCCGCCGTCTCGGTGCCACCAAGGTCCAGATCGGGGTGCAGAGCCTTCAGGACAGCGTGCTGGCCCTGAACGAGCGCGGTCACGATGTGTCCCTCTCGCGCAGGGCGATCGGCCTTCTACGTGGCGCCGGCTTCAAGATCCACGTGCACTGGATGCCGAATCTCTACGGCTCTACCCCACAGGCGGATGTGGAGGATTTCGATCGCCTCTTCGACGACCCGGCCATCCGACCCGACGAGCTGAAGATCTACCCGTGCAGCCTGATCGAGAGCGCCGAGCTGATGCGTCACTACCGAGCGGGGTCCTGGCGTCCGTATGCGCGCGAGGAGCTCATCGAGATTCTCGAGCACGCGCTCCTGCGCACTCCCGCCTATTGCCGGGTGACGCGCGTGATCCGGGACATCTCCGCCAGCGACATCGTGGTGGGCAACCGGACCGCCAATCTGCGGGAGGTCGTGGAGGAGCGGCTCGCGGCGCAGGGTCGGCAGCTGCAGGAGATCCGGAGTCGAGAGATCCGCTCGGGCGAGGTCGACGACTCGCGCGCGCTGCTCGAGGAGAGAGCTACCTACGAGACGTCGGTCGGTCTTGAGCGCTTCCTGACCGTCACGACCGCGGGCGATCGGCTGCTGGGCTTTCTGCGCCTGATGCTGCCGAAGCAGCCGGCGTTCATCGAGGAGATTCGCGAGAGCGCGATGATTCGGGAGGTCCACGTCTACGGGGAGGTGGCCGGGATCGGCGAGCCCGCGGGCGCGCGCTCGCAGCACAGGGGTTTCGGTCGCCGTCTCGTCGCCCGCGCGGCGGAGCTCGCCAGGGGCGCCGGCTACAGCGATCTCGCCGTCATCTCCGCGATCGGCACCCGGTCCTACTACGCGCGTCTAGGATTCACGCGCGGCCGACTCTACCAGCACCTGCGGTTATAGCGCAGAGGGCAGCCCCGGCTCCCGGTCGCGATTTCTTGGCGGCCTGGGCTTCTCCGAGGGATCGAAGTAGCGTTGTTTGCGCCCGATGAAGGCCACGTGGACGAGGGGATCTCCCTGCGTCGTGTAGCGGTGCCGGTAGC
>JAUXJB010000243.1 GCA_030624945.1 Deltaproteobacteria bacterium
ATGCCGGAGCTCTACCTGGCGGACGCCCTCGGCGCGGTGGGCAAGCCCATCATGCGCGTGCACACGGCGGGTAGCGTCGGTGGCTCGACGGCCGTCGTGGCGACGCACCTGATCGAGTCGGGCATCCACGAGCGCGTGCTCACGTTGGCTTTCGAGAAGCAGTCCGAGGGCGACACGAGCTGGGGTCTCTCCGGCGGGCGCAGCGGAGGTACCGGAGCCGGGGGCTACTTCGCGCCGCACGTGCGCGCCTACATCGCGCGTTCGGGTGCCCCGGAGCACATCGGCTGGAAGGTCGCCGTGAAGGACCGACAGAACGCGCTCAAGAATCCCTACGCTCATCTCCAGCTCAAGGACATCAGTATCGAGGCGGTAAAGGGGTCCGAGATGCTGTGGGCGCCGGTGCGACGGCTGGAGTCCTGCCCGGCCTCCGACGGTGCGGTCGCAATGGTCCTGACCGACGAGGCGGGCGGCAAGCGCGCGTCCAAGCCTCCCGCCTGGGTGCTCGGAACCGCCGTTCGCAGCGAGCTCGGGCAGTTTCCGGGCCGGGACCCCGTGAGCCCGCAGGCCGGTCAGGACTGTGCCGCCGACGTGTATCGCCAGGTGGGCATCACGGATCCGCGCCGCGAGCTCGACGTGATCGAGTGCTACGTGCCCATCAGCTGGTACGAGCCGATGTGGATGGAGAACCTGGGAATCGCCGAGAAGAACGAGGGCTGGAAGCTCACCGATTCCGGAGCCACCGCGCTGGACGGCGACATCCCCGTGAACTGCTCCGGGGGTGTGCTCTCCACCAATCCCATCGGCGCATCCGGGATGTTGCGCTTTGCCGAGGCCGCCATGCAGGTTCGCGGTCAGGCCGGCGAGCATCAGGTCGAGGGGGCGAAGCTGGCCCTGGGACACGCCTACGGCGGGGGCGCGCAGTACTTCGCCATGTGGGTCGTCAGCAGCGAGCTACGTTGAGGCGCTCTGCGCGAGCGAACCATCCGGCGATCGAGATTGGAGGACCGACATGAGCGATGATCGCACTCCGGTTCTGGTGGGGGTTGGGCAGCTCGTCCAGAGAGACGCCGATCCGAGAGAGGCCCTGTCGCCGTGGCAGATGCTCGAGAGCGTAGCTCGCGATGCAGCCAGCGACGCGGGGGCGGGTGACCGCCTCCTGCGCGAGCTCGACACGGTGGCTCTCGTGAACATGGCGGGCGGGCGCGCCCAGAACGGGCCGTTCGTGCTTGGCGAGATGCTCGGCGCGAAGCCCAGGGGCGAGTACGTGTCCGAGACGGGCGGGCAGGTGGGCGTCACCCTCGCGAACTTCGTCGCGGAGAGAATCACACAGGGGGAGTCGCGCGTCGCCCTGGTCACCGGCGCCAACAACATGCGCACGCTGGCGAAGGCCATGCAACAGGGTGTGAAGCTCGACTGGGCCCGGGGCGGAACGGGTACGCCCGAGCTGGTGGGCCAGGAGCGGCCCGGGAGCTCGGAGCTCGAGGCGAAGTACGGGCTCCAGCGTCCACCCGACATCTACCCCATCTTCGAGAATGCGCTGCGCGCGGCTCGCGGACTCGACTTTGAGACCCATCGCAAGGGCATGAGTGTGCTCTTCAGCCGCTTTACCGAGGTGGCGGCCAGCAATCCCTACGCGTGGTTCCCGATCTACCGCAGCCCGGAGGAGCTCGTCACGGTCACGCCCCAGAACCGCATGATCGCGTTCCCCTACCCGAAGTACCTGAATGCCATCCTCAATACCGACCAGGCCGCTGCCCTGCTCCTGCTCTCGGTCGAGGCGGCGCGTTCGTTCGGTGTCCCGGAGGACCGCTGGCTCTACTGGTGGGGCGGGGCGCAGGCGACGGAAGAGGCGTGGTGGGCGAGCGAGCGCCCGGACTTCGCGCAGTGTCCGGCCATGCTCGATGCGACCACGGGCGCGCTTGAGAACGCGGGGGTCGGCATCGACGAGATCGACCTGATCGACTTCTACAGCTGCTTCCCGATCGCCGTCGAGATGGCTGCCAGGCAGCTAGGGCTCGACGAGGACGACTCGCGCGGCTTCACGGTGACCGGAGGCCTTCCCTACGGAGGCGGCCCCGCCAGCGCCTACTGCCTGCACTCGCTGGCCAGCATGGCCAATCGTCTGCGGGAGCAGCAGGGTGCGAAGGGTCTGGTCACCGGGAACGGCTGGTACCTCACGAAGCACACCGCGAGCGTCTGGTCGACGGAGCCCAAGCCCGGCGAGCTCCCCACGGCGACGCTCCCGGCCAGGCGACCATCGGACGCCATGGTCTGCACGCCCGCACCGGTCGACGAGGAGGCGCAGGGCAGGGGAACCACCGAGGCGTATACCGTCGTCTACGATCGCGAAGGCGCACCGGAGCGCGGCATCGTGCTGGGCCGCACGCAGGACGGCAAGCGCTTCCTCGCGAACACCCCCTCCGACCGCTCCTTGCTCGAGGACTTCGTGGCCGTCGAGGAGATCGGGCGCGAGGGCAAGCTCTCGCAGCAGGAGGGCATGACGGTCTTCGAGCCCGTCTGAGGGAGCGCTCCGGGCGTGTCTCTCTCCCCGCTCGACGTGCAGGTAGAGGCGATCCTGGCGCTGCGCGACGCCTCTGCGCACTCCAGAGCGCGTGCAGGAAGCGCCAGAGTGCCGCGATGTCGCTGGCATTGCTGTGCGGCCTGTCGGACCTGGCTCAAGATCCGAGCGGCTGTCTCCGAATAAGCGCAGATGAGTCGGACGTCCTGTGGCGTGCGAGCTCTGTTGGAGAATCACAAGCGAGTCGGGCAGACACGTTCTGCCTGCTCCTCGATAAGGGCAAACCCGTCGAAAGGCGGCGACGCAAAGCCAGTGCCCTAGCCCGCGCAGCACGCGGGTGGGTCGAACGGTTACCGAAGGGAGCGCATGATGCTCGAGCTTTCGGAGCCGGGCCGGCGCGTAGTCGAATATCG
>JAUXJB010000281.1 GCA_030624945.1 Deltaproteobacteria bacterium
ACCGAAGGCAGCAGCACCGAGCTCTGGACCGGCTCCACCATCCCGATCCGCGTGCGGAACTTCGAGTTTCGAGACCGCGAGGAGCGGGTGCTCGAGACGGAGCCCCTGCTGGCCGTGCGGACCGGACTCGAGCTCCGACCCCGAAGCCTGCCCGAGGGCGGTGTGGAGCTCGAGATGGCTGCGGTGGCCGCGCGCGGGGGGGCCGGTGTGGAGATCTCCCGGACCTCCAGCTCCGCGCGGGTGCAGCTCCGGCTCGGGGAGTGGCTCGTCCTCGATGAGCTCTCGACTGCCCGAGCGCTCAGCGGTTCCGCACCCGTCGATCCCTGGACGAACGTCGAGCCCGAGAGCGACGAGCTGCTGCTGTTCCGGGTTCTCCGCGCTCCGGAGGAGTGAGCGGCGAACGCGTCAGCTGGCCACGAGCGCCCTGCCGATCACCTTCAGCTGCAGGATCGGCTTGACCCCTTCGAAGATAGGCAGCACCTGCGCATCAACCACATAGCGACTGATCGGATACTCCTCGGCGTAGCCCCAGCCGCCGTGCAGCAGCTGCCCCATCTGGGTGACATCGACCGCGACGTCGCAGGCGAGCAGCTTCGACTGGGCCGCGTAGGGAGCGGCCGCACGCTCGTCCTCATCCATCGCCGCAGCGGCCGCGTAGGTGATGGCGCGGGCGGCCGCGAGCTGGCAGGCCATCCAGCCGAGCTGGTACTGCGTGAGCTGGAAGTCGATCAGCGGGGTCCCGAACTGGGTGCGGTCCCGCACGTACCGGGCCGTCTCCTCGAGCGCCGCCTGCGCCAGGCCGCAGGCCCGGCCACCCGTCTGCAAGCGGCCGGCAGCAAAGCCGCCCATCTGCAGGTAGAAGCCCTTGCCCAGGCCCGACTCACCGCCAACCAGGTTCTCACCTGGCACGAAGTAGTCCTCGAAGTTCAACGTGAACGAGTGCATGCCCCGGTAGCCCGGAGTTGCGTCGGCCTTGCCCACGAGCTTCCCGCCCGTCGGCTGAACGCACTCGAACTCGTGCCCCGGGAAGCGCTCCTTGGGCACGACGAACAGCGAGAGCCCGCGCGCTCCCGGGTCGGGACCCGTGCGCAGGAGCACGGCCAAGATGTCCGCCCTTCCGGCGAAGGTGCACCAGGCCTTCGGCCCGTTGATCTTCCAGCCCTCCACCCCGCCGACCGTCGCGCGCGCGGCCCTGCACTTGACCGCGGCGACGTCGCTGCCGACATCCGGCTCGGTGACGCTGATCCCGACCATGAGCTCTCCCCTGGCGATGCGGGGCAGCCACTCCTTCTTCTGCGCGTCCGTCCCGCCGGCGAGCAGCGCCTTGCAGAGGATCTCGGGGCGCGTGCTGAGCGACCCGGCCGCCCCCAGCGAGGCGCGCGATAGCTCCTCGGTCGTGATCACCATCGCGACGTTGCCCATCTCGGAGCCGCCATACTCGTCTGGTACCGAAAGGCCGAAATAGCCGAGCTCCGCCATCTGCTCGATGAAGCTCTCGGGCACGATCTCGTCATTCCGGTGAATCCGTTCCGCGTGGGGCGAAACCTCGGACTCGGCGAACTCGCGGACCGCGTCGCGGGTGAGCTCCAGAGTCTCCTCGAGGGGCCAATCGTTGCGTCCACCGAGGTCGGCCACCTGGCGCCCGATCGAGCGCACGTGTCCCTCCTGGACGGCCTCGCGCACGAGGTCCAGCACGCGTGCATCGGGCTCGTCGGAGGCGTCGAGACCGTGTTCCGAGCCGTGGTTCCGGACTGTGCTGCAGACCTCCTGCGCTACGTGCGCGGCGAAGACGCCCGCTTGCTCCCGATGGATCTCGTGCGCGCCGGAGGCGTACAGGGAGAGATCGCGAGCGGCCCGCAACTTCGTCGCCAGGTCGGCGAGACGCGCGATTGCGACCTGCTGCTCATCGATGTCGCGCTGGCGAGCGGCCCGGATCGCCTTTCCCATCACCTTGTCGAGCGCATCCAGGACGCCCTCGATCTCCCTTACAGATATCACTCGTTCCTCCCCGTCACGCGTTCCGCCCGGGCGGGACCGCAAGTTTTGCCGACCCCGCAACGATTGCAGCGCAGATAGCGGCAACTCCGCCACCAGACAGCACCAGCGCCTGTCTAACGACAGGCATACCCCTTGCTCTGCACCCGCGTCAACGGAGTG
>JAUXJB010000108.1 GCA_030624945.1 Deltaproteobacteria bacterium
CGAGCTGCTACGTCGCGCCCTCCTGGACGTGCGCCCGGCGCCCTGAGGACAAACTCCTTCTCAGATTTGGTGTGCTGCTACCACTCGCAGGAGTCCGTCGCCGTACTTTCGGGCCTTTGCGGGGCCGATCCCGTGGGCGAGCTGGAGCTCGGCCAGCGTCTTCGGGCGCAGCTCCGCCAGGTCGCGCAGGGCGCGGTCGCTCGCCACCACGTAGGGTGGGACACCCTTCTCGCGCGAGAGCTCGAGTCGATGGCGACGCAAGGCCTCGAAGAGCAAGGCGGCGGATTGGTCGAGTCCCTCGCTCTCCGGCCTCGGCCTTCCCGTCTGCCGCCGCGGTCCCGGTGCAACCGGGCCTCGAGGCGGGAGCGCGGACGGCAGGATCAGCCGCGCCGGCCGCTCGCCCCGCATCACCCCTCGTCCCTGCGGGGTGAGCCCGATCACGGGTCGGGTTCCGCCGCTGAACTCGATCCAGCCGGCGGTCACGCAGCGCCGCAGCAAGCGCAGCAGCCAGTCGAACGAGTACTCCCCGAGGCAACCGAACGTCGGCGTCTGATCGAGGCGTGTGCGAGCGAGTCGCTCGTCCGCATCGCCGCGCAGCAGCTTGGCTGCGAGCTGGAGCCCGAAGCGTTCGTCAATGCGCGCCGCCGCGCTCAGAGCCTTGCGCACGATCGTCGCGATCTCCTCCACATCCGCCGGGTCTGCGGTGAGCGTCTGGCAGTTGTCGCAACGGCCGCAGCCGTCCAGCGTCTCGGCCTCGTCGCTGAAGTAGCGCAGAACCGCATCGTGGCGACAGCTGCCGCCCTCGGCCCAACGCATCAACTCGAGGAACAGGTTCCACTTGTGCTCGATTATCTCGGGATCAGACGGCTCCTCCGCGTTGCCGCGCTCGATCAGACTTCGCCGGAGCCCCAGGTCCCCCGACGAGATCAGCAGCAGGCCGAGTGCGTCCCGGCCGTCGCGGCCGGCGCGACCGACCTCCTGGTAGTACGCCTCCAACGAGCCCGGCGGCGCGAGATGAATCACGCAGCGCACATCGGGGCGATCGATCCCCATTCCGAACGCGTTGGTTGCCACCACGAGCTCCAGCGCCCCATTCGCGAAGGCCAGGTGGACCGAGTTCCGGACCTCGGCCCCGAGCCCGGCGTGGTAGGCGGCTGCCCGCCAGCCGGCCCGACGCAGCCTGTCCCCCTCCTGGTCCGTCGACTTGCGCGTGGGGGCGTAGACGATCCCGGTGCCCAGGCCGGAGCCCGGATGCCCGAGTGCCTCGGCGAGGAGCGCGTCGACACGCCGCTCGCGCTCGCGCTTGCTCGTCACCTCCGCGACGCGCAGGCCGAGATTCGGACGCGCGAAGCCCTGAACGATCTGGGGTGTGTCGGCTCCCAGATTGAGGCGCGCCAGGATCTCGTCCCGGACCACGGGGGTGGCCGTGGCGGTACAGGCCAGGACGCGCGCGTTCGGGAACTCGCCGATCAGGTCGCCGATCTGGAGGTACTCGGGGCGGAAGTCGTGCCCCCACTCGCTGATGCAGTGCGCCTCGTCCACGGCGATCAGCGGTGCCCCCAGCTCTGCGATGAGCCCGCGAAATCCGGGGAAGCCCAGCCGCTCGGGAGCGACGTAGACCAGCTTGTACTGGCCTCGCGCCATCGCCGCCATGCGCCGGCGCATCTCCTCGGGATCCAGGGTCGAAGCGAGAAAGGTCGCGGCGATCCCGCGCGCCTCGAGCGCCTGCACCTGGTCTTGCATGAGCGAGATCAACGGGGAGATGACCAGGCTCGTCCCGGGCAGCAGGATGGCGGGGAGCTGGTAGACGAGGCTCTTCCCGCCCCCCGTGGGCGCCACCAGCAGGAGCTTGCCCGCCTCGAGCAGCGCCTCCACCGCCTCCCGCTGACCCGAGCGGAAGCGCTCGTACCCCAGCCTCTGCAGGCCCTCCCCAATCTCCCGATCGGAGACCGACGGACTTTCCGAAGCGCGCATTCTGTTCTCTTGGCTGCGGGGTGGGCCACGCCGATCCTAGCGGCATCTTCGGCCGTGAGCACGCGCGAGCAAGGCGCTATGGTGAGGGCGGGTCTGGATCGGGGGAGCAGATGCGGATCGCCCTCGCACAGCTGAATCTCACGATCGGGGACTTTGAGGGGAACCTCGCGTTGATCCGGCGTGCGATCGCTCGGGCGCGCGAGAGAGAAGTCGAGCTGCTGGTCGTCCCGGAGCTCGGCATCTGCGGCTACCCGCCGATGGATTTGCTGGAGCGGCCGACGTTCCTGCGCGACCAGTCTGCGGCGCTGAATGCTCTGCTTCCCGAGTCGCGGGACCTGACGATTCTGACGGGCGCGATCATGCCCGCCCCCGAGGGCAGGCCGAAGCGGATCGTCAATGCCGCCGTCGTGCTCCAGGACTCCAGAGTCGCACACGTTCAAGCGAAGACCCTGCTTCCGACCTACGACGTCTTCGACGAGTCCCGCTACTTCGAACCCGCGACCGCTCGCCAGCCTTGGAGCTACCGGGGTGTGAAGATCGGACTCACCATCTGCGAGGATGTCTGGAGCGGCGAGTTCTGGGGCGAGAGCCGGCCCTATCCCGTCGATCCCGTCGAGGAGCTCTGCGCTGCAGGGGCCGAGCTGATCCTCACGATCTCGGCTTCGCCCTGGGATCAGAGGAAGAACGCGTTGCGCGAGTCGATGATCTGCGACGCGGCGCGCCGCCACGGCGTTCCCTTCGTCTTCGTCAATCAGGTCGGCGGCAACGACGAGCTGATCTTCGACGGTACGAGCTTCGTCGTCGATGCCTCGGGGAGGGTCGTCGAACGTCTGGAACGCTTCGGCGAAGACTTCGCGGTGATCGATCCGTTTGCGAGCGGTCGCCCCGAAGCTCCTGCGCTCGAAGAGGATGTCGAGCTGCTCGAGCGAGGCCTCGTACTCGGTGTCCGGGACTACCTGCACAAGCTCGGTCTGGGTTCGGCCGTGATCGGGCTGTCGGGAGGTATCGACTCGGCCGTCACCGCGCATATCGCCGAGCGCGCCCTGGGTGCCGAGAACGTGCTCGGCATGCTCATGCCCGGCCCCTTCTCCTCCGAGCACAGCATTCGCGATGCCGAGACCCTGGGGCGAAACCTCGGGATCGAGTTCCGGCTCGTGCGAATCGAGTCGATCTACAAGGCCTACCTCGAGCAGTTCGCCGGGCTCTTCGGGCCCAGGGAGAGCTACGGACTGACGCAGGAGAACATCCAGGCCCGCATTCGCGGTGCCCTGCTGATGGCGGAGAGCAACTACGAGGGCCGCATCGTCCTGGCCACCGGGAACAAGAGCGAGCTGTCGGTTGGCTACACGACACTCTACGGTGATCTCGTGGGCGGTCTGGCCGTGATTGGCGACGTGTTGAAGCGCGATGTGTATGCCCTGGCGCGCCATGCGAACCGAGACGGCGAGCGCGTACCCGAGGACACCATCGACAAGCCTCCGTCTGCGGAGCTCGCTCCCGATCAGCTCGACACCGACTCGCTGCCCGCCTACGACGTGTTGGACGAGATTCTGTCCCAGGCGATCGAACAGGGTCGCCCCGGCGATGAGATCGAACCGCCGGAGGGCGCGACGCCGGAGACCGTCGCCTGGGTGCTGCGGCAGGTCGATTGGAACGAGTACAAGCGCCGGCAGGCACCCATCGTGCTTCGGGTCAGCACGAAGGCCTACGGTACCGGTCGACGCCTCCCGATCGTGCATCGCAGCGGATGGGGAATCTGAAGGCCTCGTTCCTGACGGCGGTGCTCGGGCTGGGCGTCTGGGCGCTGGGAGCCGCCTGTGCGGGATTCCCGACCTTGCGCGAGGATCCCCGCATCGAGGCCTGGAAGGACCAGGCGGCAGAGCTGCGCGGTCTGCACTTCGTGAAGCCGGTCCGCTTTCGCTGGCTCGACTTGGACGAGACGCGGGAGGTCATCCGCTCGGAGCTCGAGGCTTCGTACGGAGAGGAGCGCGATCGCTATCGCGACGCCTACGTGGCGCTCGGCACGCTCCCTCCCGGGATCGATCTCGTGGAGACATTGCTCGCGCTCTACGAGGAGCAGCTGCTCGGTCTGTACAGTCCGAGGAAGCGCACGATGTACGTCGTGGGGGCCTCCTCGCTGGCGAGAGTGGGGCCCATCGTCGTGCACGAGTTCGTCCACGCACTACAGCACCAGCACTTTGGTCGAACACTCACCATAGCACTCGAGCTGCGGCGCAATGACGATCTTGTGAGTGCGATTGGCGCAGCGCTGGAGGGCGACGCCTCGCTCACGATGCTGGGCGTCGAGTCCGGGAGCTCGCTTCGGCGCGACGTGCCGAGCGCCGAACGCATACGCGCCAGCTTCCGCGAAGGTCTGACCCATCCACGTGGAGTCATGGCGCGGGTACCGGTCTTGCTCCGAGCCGGACTGGTCTTCCCCTACGCGGAAGGGACGCTGTATGCGGCGCGTCGCTACACCAGCGGAGGGAACGCTGCGCTCGACCAGGGGCTGCGCAATGCCCCGCTATCGACCGCGGAGTTCTACTTCCCGGGCCACGATCCCCCGGTGGAGTTTCTCGACCTCCCGCAACGCCAGCTCGCAGAACGTCTCGCCACGCGCGGGTGCGAGCTCGGCGCCGACAACGTCGCGGGAGTGCTCACCATCGATGCACTGTTCGAGCATCACGCCGGTGCCGGCGAGCGGGAGGATTTGATGCGCGCGTGGCGCGGCGATCGATTTCTACAGGTTTCATGCGGAGCCACCTGGGAGCTCGTCTGGCTGACCCGCTGGTCGTCGACGGCGGCGGCCGGCGAGTTTGCCCGCCAGTACCGCGAGATCGCGAGCGCAATCGCTCAGCTGGCGCCGCTCTCCGGAACGCCCGCAGTCGTGCTCGACGGTCGGTCGGCGCTGGTCCTGACCCCCGGCCTGATCGACCAGGCCGGATCCGTGCTGGCGGGAACCGAAGTCCGCTCGTACGAGGACTTCGAGGCCTGGCTCGCCGATGCCTGCTTTCCCGAATCCCCCTGCCCGGCCGGCGAGGACTAGGGATCCGAACGCGCGGCTCCGTTCGCGAGTACATTGGTTTCACTCCGAGCATTTGGCCGGTCAGGCGCGGGAGGCGAGATGGCACTCATGACAGACAAGATCGTGATCGAGGTGGGCATCAACGAGGGGGCCATGCGGGCCCAGAATCCCCACATTCCGTACACGCCCGAGGAGGTCGCAGCGGACGCCAGGCGCTGCCTGGACGCGGGAGCGTCCGTGATTCACTTCCACGGGCGCGGCCCGAACGGGGAGGGACTGAGCAACGATCCCAAGGTCAACATCGAGACGCAGCGCCTGATCAGCACGACGACTCCGCTCATCTCGTACCCGACATACGGGTCGACCGCCGCGGCCATGGGGGGCTGGTACCAGATCGGCACTCCCGCCGAGGACCGCTACGCGCACTTCATCGAGGGGGTGAAGACCGATGTCGTGTTCGAGATCGGCCCGGTCGACCTGGGAGCCGCTCTCGACGTCAACGCGTTTCCGAACCCGTCGGGCGGCTGGAATCTCTCGCGCGGTCACCAGATCAACACGGGTGAGGATCACAAATGGCTCACGGCTTTCTGCCGCGAACACCGGCTCAAGATGAGCTTCGCGGTGTTCAGCACGGCGCACCTTGGCAACTTGCGAAACATCGTCGACATGGGCTGGTGCCAGGAGCCACCGCTCCTCAACAAGCTCTTCTTTCTCGGAACCGACGAGGGCCCCACAGGGCTCCTCCACTACGTCGACCGCATGAACGAGCTCTTGGGA
>JAUXJB010000263.1 GCA_030624945.1 Deltaproteobacteria bacterium
CCCCTGCTGGCCGAGGCCGAGGTGCGCTTCCGCGAGGAGCTGCAGGAGCTCCGCCTCTAGCGAGACGTGAATGCGCCGATCGCGCATGGCGGCGAGGGCCCGCTCGAGCACCGTGCAGGCCTCGCTCGGGCGGTCGTTGGCGATGAGAGCGCGCCCGAGGCCCCGGTCGGCCCAGATCGCCGAGTGGCGGCTCGTGTATTTCTCCGCGACCTCGACCGCTTCTCGACCGTGCCGGAGGGCCGATTCGAGATCTCCCAAGCCAGCGCAGCATTCCGCGAGAAAGCTCTGCGCGAAGCACGTGGTTTCCGCATCCCGGTGGTGGCGGGCGAGCGCCACGGCTTCCTCGAGTGTCGTGCGGCCCTCCTCGAAGCGGCCGATCCAGTACCGGTTGGCACCAGCCTGAAGCGTCAGATTCGAGACCACGTGGAAGCTTTCCCAGCGCAGCGTCTCTGCGAGACCCAGCTCTAGTGTGCGCTTTATCCCGTGCTCGGCCTGCTCGAGTGATTCCTGCAGCCGACCCATGTGCTGGAGGCCGACAACCCGATTCACGAAGAGCATGAGCGTGAGTGACGGATCGTCCAGCTCCCCTGCGAGTTCCAGGGCCCGGTCACTCCAGTCGACCATCTCCTCACCGCCGTGGTTGATGCCCCGGTAGGTGCCGAAGGCGGTCAGAAGGAGGGCGTGTGTGCGCGCGCCTCCCCCACCGTCGGCGAACTCCCGCCCCTCGGCGAACACGCGCGCGGCCTCCTCCTCGTCCATGCCCTGGCGCCATCCCAGGTTGAGGACCTGCGTGCAGGCCACAGTGGCCAGCTCGGCCTCTTCGGGGGAGAGGTCCCTTTCGCCCCCGAGGAGCGAGCGCGTCTTGCGCCAGTGGCGCAGCGCCTCGTCGACGTCACGGGTCTCGAGCCAGTGCGCCGCCCGCGCGTGCCAGCGCGCTCCCTCGAGCTGCTCGCCGGCCTCTTCCCAGTGGTAGGCGATCAGGCCCGCCTTCTCGTCGAGCTTGTCTTCGTGACGTCGCTCGAGCACCCGGGCGATTCTGGCGTGCGCGCGCCGTCGGGGCGCGCCGAGCTGTGTGTCGTAGGCGACCGATTGGGTGAGCGGGTGCTTGAAGGCGTATTCAACCTCCGGGTAGGCCGCGAGCTGATACACCAGGTCAGCCGTGGCCAGCGTGTGCAGAGCCGCGTCGACGTCTCGTCGCGGGATGTTGGCCACCTCTTCGACGACCGAGACGGGGAACTCCAGCCCGATGACGGCCGCGGCCTGCAGGATTCGCTTGGCGAGCTCGTCGAGCCTGTCGATGCGCGCCGCGAGCACTGCCTGCACCGAGTCGGGAACCTCGACCTCCGCAATGGCCCGCGCCAGCCGGTACGACCCGCGAGCACCCTCGAGCTGCACCGACTCGGCGAGAGAGTGGACGATCTCCTCGACAAAGAAGGGGTTCCCCGCCGCACGGTCCTGGATCAAGCGCTCCAGCCCGTTCACACTCGGGTCGGGGCCGAGAAGGTCCCGCACCAGCTCTGCTGTCGACCTCGCGGACAGCGGCTTCAAGCGGATCTCCTCGAACTCCGGCCAGTCGGCCTCTGCGGGCCGGTACTCGGGCCGGTACGTGAAGATCTTGAATCTCGGGTTGGGGAGATCGGTGCGGCTGATCTGGACTGTCACCGTCTCACTCGCGGGGTCGGCCCAATGCAGGTCCTCGAAGATGAGCACCTGGAAGCCCAGGGGCACGAGTAGACGCTCGGTGATGCGGACCAACTCCCGCATCCGGGCGTCGGGGTCCTGGGGAACGGAGGCGGACCCCGGCTCCGCCAGACCGAGAAAATCGAGCATGAACGGGACATCCGCGGCCAGCGCCGGATCGGCGCGCGACATCTGACCCGCGACCTTGTTGCGGGCCGTCTCGCGGTCGTCGCTCTCCAACACGCCGAACCAGCTGCGAGTGGCAGCCATGGACAGGCCCAGGGGAATGCTCTTGCCGTGCGGCGGACAACCCGCCGTGACCAGACGCAGACCGCGCTGCCGGCAGCGCTCGGAGAACTCGTAGGCGAGGCGGCTCTTGCCCGTGCCCGCCTCGGCGACGATGCCGACGAACCGACATCGGTCCTGGAGCCCGCGCTCGAGGGCCGCCTCGAGCTGCGCCATCTCGAGCTCGCGCCCCACGAAGCGCGACAGCCCGCGCGCGCGAGAGACGTCGAAGCGGCCCTGGAACTCTCCCGCGTCTTCGAGCTCGTAGACGCCCAGGGGGTCTCGCAGCCCCTTGATGCGCGTCGGACCGATCTCGCGCAGCCGGAAGTAGCCCGATACCTGATCGGCGGTCTGCTTCGCCAGGTAGACGCGCCCCGACTCGGCGAGCTGTTCCATGCGCTGCGCTACGTTCACGACCTGACCCTGTGCGGTGTAGTCCATGCGCAGGTCGTCGCCGATCTTGCCGACCACGACCACGCCGCTGTTCAGCCCCATGCGCGTCCCCAGCGAGAGCCCGCGCTCGAGCCGCAGCTCGTCCGCGTAGCTGCGCAGCGCGTCGCGCAGGTGCAGGGCCGCGTAGCAGGCGCGCTGGGCGTGGTCCTCGTGCGCGATCGGCGC
>JAUXJB010000109.1 GCA_030624945.1 Deltaproteobacteria bacterium
AGGACCCCGAAACTCGTGATGAAGATCTCGGCGACGAGAAGCGCCAGGCCGGCGATGATCAAGAGCGCGCCGACCCAGTTGATCGGGATGACCTGAAAGGCCAGGCCGGCCAGGACGAGGGAGACCACGCCAACCAGCCCCGGAACGATGAGTCCCGGGCTCTGCACCTCGATGTAGATGCCCGCCAGACCCGCCATGAGCAGCAGCACGGCGATCGAGGGGTCCGAGATCAGGGCAAAGAACGCGTCCATCGGCGCCATCTCGACCCGCACGACCCGCGCGTCCTTGGTGTGGAGCGTCACCTGCTCCCGTCCCATCTTGATCACGCGCCCATCGATCAGCTCCAGCAGATGGTCGAGGTCGTCCGCCACCAGGTCGACCACGTTGAGCTTCACCGCCTCCGACTGGCTGATCGCAACGGAGTTTCGGACCGCTTCGATCGCCCACTCCACGTTGCGCTCGCGCTCGGCCGCGATCGACTCGATGAAGGCCGCCGTGAAGTTCTCGGCCTTCTCGTTGCGATAATCCCTCACTGCGGGAGGAGAATCGGACTCTTCCCCACCGGGCTGGCCCGGGAGCGGTGGGCTGGGAGTCGGCCCGCCGCCGCCCGTGAAGACGGGGTGCGCCGCTCCGATGCTGGTGCCGGGCGCCATGGCCGCCACGTGCGCGGCCAGCGTGATGAAGGTTCCGGCCGAGGCCGCCCAGGCTCCCCGGGGGGATACGAACACGACGATGGGTATCTCCGCGTTGAGGAGAGACCCGACGATGTCCTTGGTCGCGTTCAGCAGACCGCCCGGCGTGTCGAGCTCGATCACGAGCGCGGTGGCCCCCTCCGCCTCGCTCTGCTCGATCGCTTTCTCGATGTACGACGCGATCCCGGGCGTGATCATTCCATCGACGGTGATCACGTTCACGGTCTCGGCCGCCATCGCCTGGCCCAAGGGCAGCAGCCCGGCGACGAGCGTGAGGAGGACCCGGGTCACTTCAAGATCTCCCGAATGCGGTCGAGGATCCGCCCCGCAACCTCGTTCTTCGAGGCGGACGGGACGTGAATCACCTCTTGGGGATCCGGGCCTATGATCTCGACCTCGTTGCGCTCCGTGCCGAACCCGATGTCCGCGCGCGAGACGTCGTTGGCCACGACGAGGTCGCAGCCTTTCCGCTCGAGCTTCCCGCGCGCGTTCTCGATCAGATCCTCGGTCTCGGCCGCAAACGTCACTACGGTCCGGTCCCCCTTGCGAAGCCCCACTTCCCTAGACAGGTCGGGATTCGCGGTCAGCTCGAGCACGAGGTTCGAGCTCTCCGCCCGTTTGAGCTTTCGCTCGCTCGGATTCGGCAGCGAGTAATCCGCCACCGCCGCGGCCAGCACGACGACGTCGGACGGATCCAGCATCTCGAGCACCGTCTCCCGCATCTCCGCCATGGTCTCCACGTCGACCCGCTTGACGCCGAATGGCGTCGGAAGGCTAACCGGTCCGCTGACGAGCATCACATCGGCCCCGCGACGCGCCGCCTCTTCGGCCACCGCGAACCCCATGCGACCCGACGAGCGGTTCGTGATCACACGAACCGGATCGATGGGCTCCGCGGTTGGCCCGGCCGTGACGAGAAATGTCTTGCCGCGCAGGTCGCCGCCGCTGAGAAGCTGCTCCAGCTCTCCGGCAATTTCCTCCAGGTCGGCCAGGCGACCTTCTCCCTCCCAACCACAGGCGAGCTCGCCCGTCCCCGGACCCACGATGCGAACGCCGCGCTCCGCCAGCAGGTCGAGGTTCGCGCGCGTGGCGGGATGGTTGTACATGTTGACGTTCATCGCAGGAGCGACGACGACCGGAGCCCGAGTCGCGAGGCAGACGGTGGACAGGAAATCGTCGGCGATGCCGTGGGCCAGGCGCGCAATCGTGGCGGCCGTGGCCGGCGCGACCGCCACGACCTCGGGCCAATCTGCCAGATCGATATGCGAGATCTCCGACTCCTCGGTAAGCGAGAACAGCTCCGCCCGTACCGGGTGACCCGTCAGCGTCTGGAGCGTGAGCGCGGAGACGAAGCGCAACGCGTTCGGCGTGGCCGCTACGCGCACTTCGTGCCCCTTGTTCTGCAGGAGGCGCACCAGCTCGCAGGCCTTGTATGCCGCGATGCCGCCAGACACACCAACCAGCACCCGACTCACGGCCTCACCCTCGGGAATTTCACAAAATCCTGTTCAAAACCAGGTATTTCGACGCACAGTAACCCTCGCCCGTGGTCGTGTCAAACCCACCCCATCAAGCTTGGACTGCACGACCCGAAAGAAGAATCAGCACTATCGGTGGTACGACGCTGAACATCGAGACGCAGAGCGCTTTCATGGGTGCGGCGGCTGCGAGCGTGCTCCTGGTCGCCATCTTGCTGCAGCGCCGCGACCGGGCCGCCTTCCTCCTGGCCGCGCTGACGCTGTCCTATGTCCTCTGGGGTCTGGGCCGCGGGGCGCGCTCCCTCGGCTATGCCTGGGGGCCGATGCTGACGAGCGTCTCGCTCTGCTGGATAGGGCCGCTCGCGCTCGGCTTCGCCGGCAACCTGAGCGGCCGCAAGGCCGAGCTGCGCCGACTCTGGCCGATCCTCCTGATCGCGACGGTCGCGCTTACAGGGGCACTGCTCGCTCGCGCCACACTCGGAAGGGTCGTGGAAGTCGGAGCGCACGTCTGGGCGCTCGCGGGTCTCGCAATCGCTACGGGCATGCTCGCCCGCTTCACCCCCGCGGATGCCGCCGACTCGCCGGACTTCACGCGTCTCCGCTACCTGGCGATCGCCCACGTGGGGGTCTTCGGTGGCGCCCTCTTCGACCTCCTGATGTGGCGGTTCCGACTGCCGATGATCGGCACCCTGCTGCCCCCGCTGTTCTATCTCTACGCGGGGTATCTGCATCTGGCCCATGTCCGAGTTGCGGACCTGAGGCAGCTGCTCGGCGACATCGTCGCCCTGACCCTGATGGCGGCGGGCCTCGCCGGGCTGTTCGCCGCGATTCGCATATGGGTGGGTCTCGAGCTCGATCTCTTCATCTTCAACACCTTCGTGGCATCCTTCGCCGTGCTCCTGTTCTTCCAGCCGGTTCGAGATCGCATACAGACCACCATGGACCGCACGTTCGTCGCGAGCCGTCTCGAGCTCGAGCGAGGACTCCAGCCGCTGCGGGAACGCCTGGCACAGATCGTGACCCTCGACGAGCTGCTCGAAGAGGTGCTGAACACGGTGGAACGTACGGACCGACTCCGCGCATCTTCGATCTTTCTCTGTGACGATCCCAAGGTCGGATTCCAGCAAGTAGGTAGCTTCGGGCTACCCCCCCGAACGCGGGTCAGCTTGATGCGCGACCCGGTCTGGATCGAAGCACTCGAGTCCAGGGACGCACTGTTGAGCGAGGAGATCGAACGGGCCCTGGCCTCTACGACCGGCGAGGAGGATCGGCGCCGTGTCGGAGTGATCTGTCGCAGCATGCGCGACCTCGATGCTCAGCTCGTCCTCCCGCTACGCGCCGAGAGCCTGGTCGGATTCTGGACGCTGACCGATGTGCGTCGGGAGGAGCCCTTCTCCACGGACGAGGTTCGCCTCCTGCGGGACCTGGCCGACCAGATCGGCGTGACCATCGCAAACTCGAAGACGTTCGAGCGCATCCGCGCGCGCGACCAGCTCGTCAGCCTGGGCGAGATGTCCGCCGGATTGGCTCATGAGATCCGCAATCCGCTGGCCACCATTCGGGGTGCCCTCGCCGTCTTGCAGGATCCGGACGGCACGCAGGACGAGGACATCCAGGACGTCATCGTCGAAGAGATTCAACGTCTGGATCGCGTGGTCGAGACCTTCCTCGATTACGCTCGCCCGACGACTCGACGGACACCCGTCGATGACCTCGGCGAGTTCGTACGCCGTTGCGTGGCAGGCGTCGCCCGCTCGAAGCAGCGCGACGAGGTAAAGCTCACCCTCGCCCTCGCCTCGTCGCTCCCACCCGTGAGCGTGGGCGCAGATCAGCTCGAGAGGGTGCTGGTGAATGTCGTTCAGAATGCCTACGAAGCCATCGACGGCGAGGGTGAGATCCGCGTCTCCGCGCGCGTATGCGAGGCCGCCATGCCCCTGGCCGAGCACGTAGAGATCATCGTCGCGGATGACGGCCAGGGGATGGACGACGCGACCCTGCAGCGTGCGCTCGTTCCGTTCTTCACCACCAAGGATCGAGGCACCGGGCTCGGCCTCGCCCTCTGCGAGCGACTGCTCGGCGAACAAGGCGGCTTGATCGAGCTGCGTTCGCAGCAGGCAGAGGGCACGGTCGTGCTCATCCGGCTGCCCAGCCCGTCTGCGGACCAGGTCGTGAAGCCATGACGCGCGAGGGCCGTATCCTGATCGTCGACGACGAGAAGAACATGCGGCGGGTTCTCGGCGCACTCCTGAGGCGGGACGGCTTCGAGACGCTGGAAGCGTCGAACGGGATCGCCGCTTTGGAAGTGCTCGCCGAAGCCGACGTCGACGTCATCCTGACCGACCTGAAGATGCCGCAGATGAATGGCCTCGAGCTGCTCGCGGAGGTCCGCAGGCTCCAGCCCGCCACGCCCGTGATCATGCTGACAGCGCACGGGACGATCGGGAGTGCGGTAGAGGCCCTGAAGCGGGGCGCCTTCGACTTCTTGACCAAGCCCTTCGAGCCCGACGAGATCCGCCAGGTCGTCGCCAAAGCCATCGCCACGCGTCGGCTCGAGGAAGCCGAGACGTGCATCGAGGCGGATGAGGATCCCGACCGACTTCTGCTGGGCGAAAGCTCCGCCCTCCGGAGCGTTGTGAAGCTGATTCAACGCGTCGCGCCCACCCGCGCGACGGTTCTGATCAGTGGCGAGAGCGGAACGGGCAAGGAGCTGGTAGCCCGCAGCCTTCACCTACACAGCGATCGGCGCGAGCAGTCGTTCGTGAAGGTCAATTGCGCGGCAATTCCCGAGGGCCTGATCGAAAGCGAGCTCTTCGGGCACGAGAAGGGCGCCTTCACCGGAGCCGCCAGTCGCAAGCCGGG
Source organism: Deltaproteobacteria bacterium (assembly GCA_030624945.1). Lineage (GTDB taxonomy): Bacteria > Myxococcota_A > UBA9160 > SZUA-336 > SZUA-336 > JAUXJB01. Next base: position 5,030 of record JAUXJB010000109.1, read on the forward strand.
CCGCTTCGAGCTGGCCGATGGGGGTTCACTATTCCTGGACGAGATCGGAGACATGCCGCTGTCGGCGCAGCCGAAGCTGCTCCGCGCGATCCAGGAGGCTCGCTTCTACCGGGTGGGTGGGACCCACACGATCTCGGTCGACGTGCGTATCGTCGCGGCCACGAATCACGACCTCCAAGAGGAAGTTCGCACGGGGCGATTCCGCGAGGATCTCTTCTACCGCCTGAACGTGGTGCCGATCTCCCTGCCTCCTCTGCGCGCTCGACGTGAGGACATCCCCGCACTCTCGGAGTACTTTCTGGGTCGTTTTGCTCGGCGCCTCGGGTGCGACCTCAGGGCTCTTTCCGGCGACGCGCTGGCAGCGTTGGTGCGCCACGACTGGCCGGGGAACATCCGCGAGCTCGAGAACGCGATCGAGCGAGCCACCCTGCTCTGCAACGGCCCGACCATCGAATTCGAAGACCTGCCCGACGAGATCACCGAAAACTGTGACCCGCCCGCAGAGTGGCAGTCCTCCCTGCGGGATCGGGTGCGCTTTGCCACGCGCCGGATCGAACGCGAGGCGATCGAGGAGGCGCTGGCGGCCACCCGGGGGAACGTCACCCAAGCCGCCGAGCAGCTCGGCCTGTCCCGTCGCGGGCTTCAGCTCAAGATGAAAGAGCTCCGCATCGAGCGCGAGTGAGTCTTTGCGCGAGACCGGGCGCGGCGGCCGCGCGCCGCGCTCTCGCGCGGCTTGCATC
>JAUXJB010000143.1 GCA_030624945.1 Deltaproteobacteria bacterium
CCGGGGCGGGGGCGATCCGCGCGGCGGGGGGCATGCCGCAGACATTCGGCACCATCACGGTTAGCGACGGCATCTCGATGGGCACCGAGGGCATGAAGTGCTCGCTCGTCAGTCGAGAGGTGATCGCCGACTCGATCGAGACGGTTTGCCGCGCCCAGTGTCTCGATGGTGTCCTGGCTGTGGGCGGGTGCGACAAGAACATGCCCGGAGCTCTGATCGCAATGGCCCGCCTGAACATCCCGGCGCTCTTCGTCTACGGCGGCACGATCAAGCCCGGGCACTACGCGGGCCAAGACCTCACGGTCGTGAGTGTCTTCGAGGCCGTCGGCGAGCACGGCGCCGGCACGCTCAGCGATGCGGACTTCCTCGAGATCGAGCGCCGTGCCTGTCCCGGCAAGGGCTCTTGCGGCGGGATGTTTACCGCCAACACCATGAGCAGCGCCATCGAGGCCATGGGCATGAGCCTGCCGGGCTCGTCGACCATGGCGGCCGAGGACGAGGAGAAGCGTCAGAGTGCCGTCGAGAGCGGCCGGACGCTGATCGATCTGATCGCCCGCGACCTGCGCCCGCGCCAGATCATGACCCGAGGGGCGTTCGAGAACGCCATCAGCGTGGTCATGGCCGTGGGAGGCTCGACCAACGCCGTCTTGCACCTGCTGGCGATGGCGCACGCCGCCGAGGTGGAGCTCGAGCTCGACGACTTCGAGCGTATCCGCGAGCGCGTTCCCGTGATCGCGGACATGAAGCCTTCCGGGCGCTACGTCGCCACCAATCTGCACGCCGTGGGCGGGATCCCCCTGGTCATGAAGCTGCTGCTCGAGGCAGGCCTGCTGCACCCCGACTGCATCACGGTGACCGGGAAGACCCTGGCCGAGAACCTCGCCGACGTGGAGGCCGTCCCGCCGGTCGGTCAGGATGTGGTGCTCCCCCTCGACAAGCCGATCTACCCCGAGGGGCACCTCGCCATCCTGCGGGGCAACCTGGCGCCCGAGGGCGCGGTCGCCAAGATCAGCGGCCTCAAGGTCCTGTCCATCACGGGCCCCGCGCGCGTGTTCGACTCCGAAGAGGCGTGCATGGAGTCGATCATGGCCGACCGCATCCGGCCGGGGGACGTGCTCGTCATTCGCTACGAGGGGCCCAAGGGCGGACCGGGCATGCGCGAGATGCTCTCGCCGACGAGCGCCATCATCGGGAAGGGACTCGGGGATTCGGTCGGGTTGATCACCGATGGCCGCTTCTCGGGCGGCACCTACGGAATGGTCGTGGGGCACGTCGCCCCCGAGGCCCAGGTCGGAGGGCCGCTGGCCCTTGTCCACGAGGGGGATAGCGTCACGATCGATGCCGGCGAGCGGGTGATCGAGCTCAACCTGGACGCGGCCGAGATCGAACGCCGCCGGCGCGCCTGGAGCGCTCCCGAGCCCCGCTATCGCCGCGGGGTTCTCGCCAAGTACGCGAAGCTCGTGTCGAGCGCTTCCCTGGGCGCGGTGACGGACTAGCCCGTCGGCTGCTCTTTGGGAGGGGGATCCAACTCCTCGCTAGCTCGTGGGTCTTGCGAGGGTCAGCAGCGAGATCCATCCGGCGATCAGACAGAGGCCGCCCAGCGGGGTTACGGGGCCCAGCGCGTGCCGTCCTGTGAGGGCGATCAGGTAGAGCGAACCGGAGAAGAGCGCGATGCCTGCCGTGAACAGGCCGGCCGGGAGGCGCACGGGGCGCTCTCCCAGTACCCCGTAGAAGGCTATCGCGAGCAGAACGGCGCTGTGTAGCAGGTGATACAGCACGGCCGTATCCCAGGCGGAGGCCATCTCCGGCGCGAGTCGCGTGCGCAGGGCGTGTGAGCCGAATGCACCGGCGACGATCCCGATCGCCCCGGAGAGGGCGGCCACCACGACCCAGCTCACGTCCGCGATTCCTGGGCGCCGCCCAATTCGTCCCAGATGGTCCTTTCCGCTTCCAAGGGACCGTCGACGATCTCGGGCTTCGCGCCGAGCATGAGGGTCTTGTGTTCCGGGGCGGTATAGGCGGGCCAGCGTCCGAGTCCGGGCGAGCTCGGGTCGCCTGACCGGGCAAACGCGATCCAGGCGTCGCTGATCCTGTGGGAGAGCTCCTTCGCCTCGTCCCCCCCTTCGAGGAAGCGCGAGAGGGAGTGATGTCGGCGCGTGCCGAAGACGAACGGAACCTCGAGTCCGTGGAAGGCGCCCAGGGCGCCCCCCAGCGCGGGCGACGGCCAGCAGAACAGGTAGGCAAAGACGGGCCCCCCTTGGGCGGCCTGTGCCTGCGCGAGCTGCATCGCCGGATGTCGGAAGATGCGGTCGGACTCGATTGCGAACCAGATGGAGCTGGGGGTCGCCGCCGTCCCGAGTCGCGCGCCGCGGTAGGTGTCGATGAGAGAGCGAGCGCGCTCGGGCCTATCTCGGCCCGGAATGAGGGCCACGCAGCGCGCCACGAGCTCGCTCTCGCTGAGATCCAGGGCGGTCGCATCCTCGATCGCGGCGAGGCGCGCCTCGTCCAGGTTCGTACCCACCATGAGCCGTACGCTCCGCGCATCGCCGGCCGCGGCCGCCGCGATGGGCGCCTTCGGGAGGATCGCGCCATCGACGACCGGTCGGAACACCCGGCCGTTCGAGGCATGCCCCAGGTACTGCTCGCAGCGTCGTTGCCCGGCCAGCACCTGATCGGTGGGCAGGAGGTCCAGGTCCATGGAGTCCGCCGTGGAGGCGAGTCCGAGCTCTTGGAGCAGGGTCCGAGCGACCTCGGTCCCCTGCTCGTGCTCCCAGAGCTGGAGGACCGGGCTCTGCAAGATCGCGCCGCGGAACAATCCCCGGGCCCGGGGCATGCCCGCGAGCGCTGCCGCGCAGCCCGCACCGGCGCCGCTCCCGGCGAGCGTGACGTTGGTGGGGTCGCCGCCGAAGGCATCGATCTCGTCGCGCACCCACTCGAGCGCCGCGATCTGGTCCAGGAGCGCCAGGTTTGCGCGCCCCGGCGCGACCAGACCCAGATCGAGGAAACCGAGGGCGCCCAGTCGATACTGAACGGTCACCACCACCAGGTCGCCACGGCGAGCCAGTGCCCGACCGTTCAGACCGGGCTCGGACGCGCTTCCCTCGACGAAATCCCCCCCGTGTAGCCACACCAGGACGGGCTTCGGCTCGCCATCCAGACCCGGGGTCCAGATGTTGAGGCAGAGGCAGTTCTCGCCGACGCGCGTCGGACCCTGGGAGAGCGAAGGCCAGCGGCTGGCGTTCTGGGGCGCCGCAACCGCGAACTCCCGGCAATCCCGGACGCCGTCCCAGGGACGGGGGGGCAACGGCGGGCGAAAGCGGAGTGGACCGAGGGGCGCTCGCGCGTACGGCAGGCCGCGGTAGGTCTGGACGCCGCGCTCGCTCGCACCGCGAACGCGTCCGTAGCGTGTCTCGATCGTAAGGGACACCGACTGGCTCCTGCCCGCGCGATCCGCCCCCGAAAGTCCTTGCCTCCATCAGCGTATCACGCACCGGCCCGCTCCGCGCCGGACCACGGGCGGCTGCCCGCATGGGCTGCGCCTGGCCAGTGTCCTGTTCCGGGAGCGCACTCCCCCGGGAGCGCACTCCCGGAACAGGACGCTAGCAGCAGCTCTCCCCGGGATCGCAGCAGTCGCTCTCGGGCGCCCGGGTGAGGGCGTAGTCCCCGCCCTTGGTCTCGCGCGGATCGCGCCGGCGCGGTCGCGCGCAGTCGAACAGGACCTGCTCCCCCTCCACCGCCTGGAGCGGTTCCACCGGGATGATGCCGGCGGTGTAGGGCTGCGAGTTCAGGATAGCGAAGGTCTTCTCGCAGACGGCGGTTCGCTCCCCGCGCCGGAGGACGTGGCCGTCGTCGTCCTCCACCTGCTTCCAGGGTCCCCGGTAGACGACGGCCTGGTTGGCCTCGTAGCAGGGGCCCTCCTTGCCCTTGTTCGCGGTGAGCGTGACCGAGCGGAACTCGATCCCAGCGACGGTTGCGAAGGGCTCCGCCTGCCAGTTGTCGATCTCGATCCCGTAGAAGCCGGCGGACTCGAGCGCCCCGAAGAGCTCGCCCTCCTCGAAGGCTCCGGAGATGCAACCGCTCCAGAGCTCCGGATCGTCGCGCAGTGCCTCGGGCACCGGCTCGTCGCTGACGATGTCGGATATGGCCACGCGTCCCCCGCGCTTGAGCACGCGGAAGATCTCGCGAACCAGCTGCGCCTTCTCGCTCGGGCGGACCAGGTTGAGGACGCAGTTCGACACCACGATGTCGACGGAGTCGTCGGGGACGAGCGGTTCCTCGCGCCGCAGCTGCGCACAGAAGTCTTCCAGGGCGGAGAGGTCGGTTGCGTTGTGGACCGGATTCTCGCCGAGATAGCGATTGACTCGATCCTGGTCGAGCCCCAGGTCCTGAATCTTGCCGCGCCGGAACTCGACGTTCGCGTAGCCCACGACCTGCGCCACCGAGGGAGCTGCCTTCCTCGCCAGCTCGAGCATCTCGTCGTTCATGTCGACGCCGATCACGCGTCCCGTCGGACCGACCATCTGAGCGGCGATGAAGCAGATCTTTCCCGCGCCGCTGCCCAGGTCGAGAACCGTATCCCCCTCTCGCACGTAGACGGACGGATCCCCGCAGCCGTAGTCGCGTTCGAGGATCTCCCGTGGGATCGCGTCGAGGAAGTGGGGGTCGTAGCGGGTTGGACAGCAGAGCGCCGCATCGCGGATCCGCGCGGCCTCGCTGTACCGCTCACGGACGGCCCGCTCGACGTCGAGACTGGAAACTCGCTCTTGTTCACTCATCGACCGCCCCTTCTGTACGCATCTGCCCGGGTATAGTTACACGGCGTCGGCCTAGTGCCCTGTTCTCTTCCCCAGAACTCGCCCGAGCTGGGCCCGAACACCTTCACCGGCCGAGCAGACAGCCCTCAGTCCTCGCGGTTCTCCGCGCTCTTGAAGACCGCGAGCTGATCGCGGAAGGCGGCACGCAACCCGGCCACCTCCTCGCGAGTGAATCCCAGCTCGTTTCCGATCTGCGTGATCTCGGCACTCTCGACCGAGGAGATGTCCTGATCGGCGGCGGCCACGGCGAACAGGCAG
>JAUXJB010000122.1 GCA_030624945.1 Deltaproteobacteria bacterium
GACTACATGGTAGGGCCGCACGCAGAGGGCGCCGCGGCCTCGGGAACGCGGGCCGCAGCCGAGGTCCGCGCTCGTCTGCTCGACTGATCAGTGCGTGAGCCTGACGAAGGTGACGCCGTTCCCACCCTCCCCGGGCTCTGCCGGACCAAAGTCGGCGACCTGCGGGAGCTCGCGAAGCCAGGCGCGCAGTGCGGTCCTCAAAGCTCCCGTACCGTGGCCGTGAATCAGGAGCAGGCGCGGCTCGCCGCGGCCCAGCATGTGTTGCAGGTAGGCATCCGCGCGATCGAGAGCCTCGTCGACCCGCAGGCCTCGCAGGTCACACTCCCGACCGGGTGCATCTTCGTCCGCTTCCGTCGGGGAGGAGGCGAGATTGGCGCTCCCACCGCTCGCACGCGCCTCGGGCCCCGCGAGAACACGTCGCACTCGGTCGCTCGGAATGGACATGCGTGCCGCGCCCACGCGAACCGCGATGCGCTGGCGCCGATCGGGTCCTTCGACCACGACGGCCGATCCCGGCAGACCCTCCACCTCGAGCCTTGCGCCCGGAACGAGCTCCTCCGGAGCGACCCTCGTCTGCTCACCAGACGCCGGGGAGCTCTCCGCGTGTTCCCGCTCCACCGCCTCCACGTTCTCGCGGATCCCTTCCAGCTTCTGATAGGCGCGATTCGCCGCCCTGCCCGGCCCGCCCTCCCCGCGCTGTAGCGCGCGAACGACCGCGGCGATCTGTATACGCGCATCTGTGTATTCCTGCGCCAGATCGGCCTTCATCTCCGCGAGCGTCTTCTCCCGCTCCAGCCGGAGCGATTCCAGACGCTCTGCGTAGGTGGAGCGCAGCTTCTCGGCTTCCGCGCGCGCCTGCTGGGCCAGCCTGCGCTCGGCGTCCAGCTCGTTGCGGAGGTCCGCCACGTTCTGGGCGAGCTCTTCGAGCTCCCGATCCTCGCTGCCCAAGAGCTCCTCGGCGCGCTGCACGACCGACGCGTCGAGACCCATGCGGCTCGCGACCCAGCGCGCGCCGCTCGATCCCGGCGCGCCGATCTCGATCCGGTAGGTCGGAAGGAGCGTCTCCGGATCGAACTCCGCACTGGCGTTCACGAAGCGCGAATCGGCGGCCGCCAGTCCTTTCAGGCTGTTGAAGTGCGTGGTGACCAGGACCGTCGCGTCCCGCGCGACCAGCGCCTCGAGGATCGCCTGGGCCAGCGACGCGCCCTCGGAGGGCTCGGTCCCCTCGCCCACCTCGTCGACGATCACCAGGGTGTCGGCCTCGGCTGCCGCCACGATCCCCGCCAGGTTGGCCATCCGGGCGGAGAATGTGGAGAGGCCAGCGCGCAGGTCCTGCTCGTCTCCGATGTCGGCGCGCACCGCCTGGAAGATTGGCATCTCGCTCCCCTCCACGCAGGGCACGTGCATGCCCGCGCGCACGGCCAGGGCCGCGAGTCCCACGGCCTTGGCGACGACCGTCTTCCCGCCCGCATTCGGGCCCGAGATGACCAGGCAGCGCGCATCGGGAGGGAGCGCGATGTCGTTTGCGATCACCTCCTCCTCCGAGAGGCCCGCTTCGAGGAGCAGCAGCGGGTGGCGAAGTGCGCGCAGGTCGAGGCGCGCATCCTCGCGCAGATCGGGCGCGCAGGCCCCCAGACGGCGAGAGAGCCGCCCCCGGGCCATGGCGAGATCGATGGCTCCCAGAGTGCTGGTCAGAGCCTCGATCTCCAGCGAGCGCTCGGACACGGCCCGCCCCAGCTCCGCGAGCAGGCGCTGGACCTCGCGCTCGATCTCCGTCTGAGCGAGCCGCAGAGCGTTCCCCGTCTCTACCACGCCCTCCGGCTCAATAAACACGGTGCTTCCGCTCGATGAGACATCGTGAACTATCCCCCTAACCCTGTGGCGCGCATCTGCGCGCACGGGCAGAACCGGCCGGTTCTCGCGGAACGTGACGTATCGGTCCTGGAGATGCGGTTGGATCGAGGAGTTGCCGAGATATGTGGCCATGTGGCGCTCGATCTCCCTCTCGAGCTGCCGGAGCTGCGCCCGCGCCTTTCGCAGCGTGCTGCTGGCGTCCCCCAGGACCTCCCCCTCCTCGCTGACGACCCGCGCCAGCTCCCTCTCGAGAGACGAGAGGTCGGGCAGCGTCCTCGCGAGCGCGGCCAGGCGGGGACAGTCGGAAGCCCGGCTCTCCATGAGCCCGGCGATCCGGGCGCTGCCGCGCAGGGTGAGGCGGATGTCCGCAAAGTCCCGGGCGGACAGGGCGGCAGCCCGGCCCAGCGCCCCGAGCGAGCTCCGCAGGTCGCACACGCCCCCGAAGGGAATCTCTTCTCCGCCATCGAGCAGCCGACGCGCCTCGGAGGTCTCCTCCAGCCGCTCCCGAACGGCGGCTCGCGTGGCCTGGAAGATCTCTCCCCGGCAGGCCTCTGCCCCTCGCCGGGTCGCGGCCTCGGCTGCGAGGCGCTCCGCCAGGCGCGGCCACTCGAGCCGGGCCAGAGTACGCGTGTCGCACTCAAAGCTCATGGGAGCCCATTCTAGATGTCCGCTCCCAAGACGCCCGGACCGGCCCTCACCGAGGCCCGGAATCCCCGCACGCTCGACCTCGACCGGCTGCAGCCGCGCTCCTTGCTGGCGCGGATTCTGGAAGAGGACGCGCTGGTCCCGATCGCGGTGCGCGAGGCTCTGTCGGAGCTGGAGCGCGCCAGCGACAGGCTCCTGGAGGTCCTGGAACGAGGCGGTCGCTGGGTCAACCTGGGCGCGGGCACGAGCGGCCGACTGGGCGTTCTGGACGCCGCCGAGATCCCACCCACCTACGGGATGGATCCGGAGCGCGTGCAGGCCGTGATCGCGGGCGGAGTGGGGGCGCTCCTGCGCGCGGTCGAAGCCGCGGAAGACGACACCGAGGCGGCCACTCGAGATCTTCGCGAGCGGGGGTTCTGCGCCGCCGACGCGCTCGTCGCCCTCTCGGCGAGCGGCGAGACCCCATACACCGTTGCGGCCGCCCACTTTGCGCGGGACCTGGGTGCGGTGACCGTGGGCGTCACCTGTTCGGCAAACTCGCAGCTCGCGCGCGCCGTCGAGGTGGCGATCGCGATCGAGGTCGGCCCAGAGGTCGTCGCGGGCTCGACGCGCATGAAGGGCGGTCTCGCCCAGAAGATGGTGCTGCACGCGCTCTCGACCTCGGTCATGGTCCGGCTCGGACTTGTGCGCAGCAACCTGATGACCGGTATCCGGCCGACGAGCTGCAAGCTCCGCGAGCGAGCCATCCGCATCCTGATGGATCTCTCCGGTCGATCCCGGCCGGAAGCGAGCGCCGCGCTCGAAACGGCCGACGGCAACCTCGACCACGCCCTCGCCCAGCTGCAGGGTTAGCCCGCAATTCTCCCCAGGTGGGACTAGCGCTGCTCGTCTCCGAACGCCCCGAACCCCGTCAGCTCCCGTCCCAGGACGAGCGTGTGGATATCGTGAGTGCCCTCGTAGGTTCGAACGGTTTCGAGGTTGAGCATGTGTCGCATGGAGCAGTAGTCGTCGACGATACCGTTCGCACCCAGCATGTCGCGGGCCAGGCGCGCCACCTGGAGGGCGATGTCCACGTTGTTCATCTTGGCCATCGACACCATGGAGTGATGCAGCTCGCCGCGGTCCTTGAGTCGGCCGAGTCGTAACGCGAGTAGCTGGCCCTTGGTGATCTCCGTCGCCATCCACACGAGCTTCTGCTGCGGGATCTGGAGCGAGGCCAGTGGCCGACCGAACACGACCCGGTCCTTGGAGTAGCGACGCGCCTCGTCGAAACAGGCCAGCGCCGCGCCGAGCGCCCCCCAGGCGATCCCGTAGCGCGCCTGGGTAAGGCAGCCCAGCGGCCCTCGAAGCCCTGTGACGCCGGAGAGGCGGTTCTCCTCGGGCACCTCGACGTCGGAGAGAAAGAGCTCGCTCGTGATCGAGGCACGCAGCGAGAACTTGCCCTTCATGTCGCGGGCTTCGAAGCCGGGAAAATCCTTCTCGACGAGAAAGCCCTGGATCCCCTCGTCGGTGCCCGCCCAGACGATTGCAACGTCGGCGATGCTCCCGTTCGTGATCCAGCGCTTGGTCCCGTTCAGGATCCAGCGGTCCCCGCGACGCTCCGCGCGCGAGAGCATCCCCCCCGGATCCGAGCCGTAGTCGGGTTCGGTCAAACCGAAGCAGCCGATCCGCTCGCCACGTGCCATCGCAGGCAGCCAGCGGTCCTTCTGCTCGTCGGTCCCGTAGGCGTAGATCGGATACATGCAGAGCGCGCCCTGAACCGAGGCAAAGCTACGCAGTCCGCTGTCGCCGCGCTCAAGCTCCTGCATCACGAGCCCGTAGGCGACGTTGTTCATCCCCGCGCAGCCGTAGCCATGCAGGTTCGCTCCGAAGAGACCCAGGTCGGCCATCTTCGGCACGAGCTCCAGCGGAAACGAGCCGTCCTGTCGGATGTGCTCGACTACGCGCGGCAGGAAGTCGCGCTCGACGAACTCCCGAACCGCGTCGCGCGCGATCCGTTCCTCGTCGGATAGCTCGTCATCGATACGGTAGAAGTCGAGCGATTCGAAGGCCAAGACCTGGGCTCCCGCCGGAACTTAGCACCCTTTGTGCCCGGACCCCGCGGGTTCCCGCTCAGACGTGCGCGGCAACCTCGTGCTCTGCGGCGCTCTCACTCTCGCGCTCGCCGGCCAGCTGCTCCTCGTGGGCGAGCTCGTTCAGCTTCTTGGAGAGGGTATTGAGCTTGCGACTCAGCTTCTGGAGCTCGGACTTCGAGGCGATTCCGAACGCGTCGCAAAACCGTGTCCCGCCCTGCGCGAGCTGTTCCTCGATGTCCTTGCGCACCGTCTCGGCGCGCTTGTAAAGAGCGCTCTTCCGGAGCTCGGCCGTGACGCGATCGCGCCCCGCCCTGAGCCTGTCCTCGAGACCCTTCCGCTGGTCATCGAAGCGCTGGCGCAGCTCCTGGATCTGGTCGTCCAGGTTCCTGAGCGCGTCGTTCAGACGCTCGAATCTGTTGTTGGTCGCCTCTGGCACTGCTGTCCTCCATATCTCACTGCGAACCGAGTTGGCGCCAAAATAACACGCTGCGTCATGATGTCAACAAATGCGTATTTCTACATATAATCAGTAGGTTATATCAGATAAATAGGCGGGGATTCGAGCCGGTCTGACGCGCTCGGTCACCAGCGCACGAGGGCCGCGCCCCAGGTGAATCCCGATCCGAACCCGCACATCGCCACCAGGTCGCCCTCCGCGATCCGCCCGGCGCGTACGCACTCGTCCAGCAGCATGGGGATCGAGGCGGCGGAGCAGTTCCCGAACCGCTCGATGTTGTTGTAGACGCGGGCCTCGGGCAGCCCGAGCCGCGTTGCTACGTACTCGTTGATCCGGAGGTTCGCCTGGTGGAAGAGTGCCAGGTCGACGTCCTCGAGCTCGCAGCCGTTGTGGGCGAGCGCCTCGCGCATCACCTCGGGCATGCGCCTGACGGCGTGCTTGAACACGAAGCGACCATCCATGGA
>JAUXJB010000090.1 GCA_030624945.1 Deltaproteobacteria bacterium
CGTGCCTCGAAGGTATCGAGATCCGCGAGATCGGAGGGCAGCAAGCCGCGGTTCTTGAGTCGATCGATCTGGGCGCGAACACCTGCGGGCGGGTAGGCCTTCTCGTTGATCTGCATGGCGCGCAGCACGCGCTTTACGAGCTGCAACGAGTCCGCCTGGTCGTAGATCGCGAAGTTCGGCTCGTATCCCAGGTGCGAGATATCGCGGCGCAAGATTCGCACGCACGTCGAGTGGAACGTCGCCACCCAGACGCCGAGAGTCTCGGATTCGAGGAGTCCGTGGACGCGCTCTCGCATCTCACGCGCGGCCTTGTTCGTGAACGTGACGGCGAGGATCTCGTGCGGGCGCGCCCGGCCCGTTCCGATCAGCCAGGCGATCCGATGCGTGAGCATCCGGGTCTTGCCGCTGCCCGCTCCGGCGAGGACGAGCATAGGGCCCTCGCTGTGCTGCACCGCCTCGCGCTGCTCGGGATTCAGTCCCGCGACGATCTTTCTGATGTCGGGCAAAGGGGCGTTACTCGACTGTCACACTTTTCGCGAGATTGCGCGGTTGATCCACGTCGGTGCCCTTCATGGTCGCGATGTGGTAAGCGAGCATCTGGAGCGGGATGGTTGCCAGAACCGCGCCGTGCGCCTCCGGGGCCGCCGGCACCGCGATGACATCGTCTGCGTGATTCGAAGCATCGCGGTTGCCCTGCTCGACGACGGCGATGACGGCGCCCCCGCGAGCTCGGACCTCCTGGGCGTTCGAGATGACCTTCTGGTAGACGGAGGGCTGGTTGGCGACGATCACCACGGGCAGGCCGTCGTCGATCAGAGCGATCGGGCCGTGCTTCATCTCGCCGGAGGCGTACCCCTCGGCGTGTACATAGGAGAGCTCCTTCAGCTTGAGGGCTCCCTCGAGCGCCACGGGAAACCCGTACCCGCGACCGAGGAACAGGAAGTCTCGGGCGTTCACGTACTTGCGCGCGATGGCCTCGACGTGGGACCAGAGTCCCAGCGTCTCTTCCACGAGTCTCGGGAGGCGCCGCAGCGCCTCGATCTCGTCGCGGAGCCGATCGGGCGTGAGAATTCCGCGCAGGGACGCGAGCTCGAGCGCGATCAGGTGCAGCGCTACCACCTGCGCGGTGAAGCACTTGGACGAGGCGACACCGATCTCGGGGCCGGCGTGCGTGTAGAAGACGGAGTTTGCCTCGCGCGTGATCGTGCTCTCGTGCACGTTGCAGATCGCCAGCGAGCGGGCGCCGAGAGCCATACCGTGTCGCATGGCGCCGATGGTGTCGGCGGTCTCGCCCGACTGCGAGATGGGGATGAGCATGTGCTCGGCTGTGAGTAGCGGGTCGCGGTAGCGAAACTCGCTGGCGAGGTCCACGTCGCAGCGAATGCGCGCGATACGCTCGATCAGGAGCCTTCCGAGCAGACCCGCGTGCCAGGCCGTTCCACAGGCGACGAGCTGGATTCCCTGCAGGTTGCGCACGAATCCGGGATCGAGCTCGATCTCGTCCAGGTCGATGCGGTCCTCATTTTGGAGGCGCGGACCGATCGTGTCGGAGATCGCGCGCGGCTGCTCGAAGATCTCCTTCTGCATGAACCGGTCGTAGCCGCCCTTCTCCGCCTGCACGGGGTCCCACTGGATGTGTCGCGTCTCGCGCGCGATCGGCGCTCCCTCAAACGTCGTGATCTCGACGCCCTCGCGGCGGATGCGGCCGATCTCCTCGTCGTGCAGGATCAAGACGGTTCGGGTATACGGGAGGATCGTCGGAATGTCCGAGGCTACGAACTGCTCACCCTCGCCGAGTCCGACGATGATCGGGTTCCCGCCGTTCTTGGCGATGACGATCTCTTCGGGGTCTTCCTCGTCGATCACCGCGATCGCGTACGAGCCGTCGAGGTGTTGGATCGCGGCGCGTACCGCAGCGAGGAGTCCCTTCCCCTGCTTTCGCTGCTCGTCGATCAGATGCGAGATGATCTCGGTGTCCGTGTCGGACTTGAACTCGCATCCGCGCCCGCTGAGCTCCTCGCGCAGGGTGTGGAAGTTCTCGATGATGCCGTTGCCGATGACGGCAACGGTGCCGGCGACATGGGGGTGGGCGTTCTGCTCGGAAGGCTTGCCGTGTGTCGCCCAGCGGGTATGGCCGATTCCGATCGTACCGCCGAGCGGCACGTCGCGGAGCGCGGACTCCAGATTCACCAGCTTGCCCACCGTGCGCACCACGCGGAGCTTTCCGTCCTGGAGCACGGCCAGGCCTGCCGAGTCGTAACCGCGGTACTCGAGCCGCCGGAGCCCGTCGAGGATGACGTCCTGCGCGCGTTCAGAGTGGCCGATGTAGCCGACGATTCCGCACATGCCTCTCTCCCTCAGTCCTCGTTGGAGCCGAAGCGCCGCTTGCGCCAGCCCTCGATGTTTCGCTGGCGCGCCCGAGCAACCGCCAGGGAACCTTCCGGAACCCGATTCGTGATCGTCGAACCGGCGGCGACGTAGGCCTCGGCGGCGACCTCGACGGGTGCGATGAGATTCGCGTTGCAGCCCACGAAGGCGCCATCGCCGATCGTCGTGCGGTACTTCTCCCTGCCGTCGTAGTTCACCGTGATCGCGCCGCAGCCGATCGTGACGCCCGATCCCACGGTCGCATCTCCGATGTAGGAGAGGTGGTCCGCCTTGGTCCCCCGACCGAGCCGGGAGTTCTTGATCTCGACGAAGTTCCCGACCCGCACGCCGTCCGAGAGCTGCGAGTCCGGGCGCAGGTGGGCCGAGGGGCCGACCTCGCAATCGCTGCCGATCTCCGACTGTTCGATCGAGCAGTGCGACTTGATCCAGACGCCGTCCCCGAGAGTCGAGTCCTCGATGACCGATCCGGCATCGATCCGGCAACCCGAGCCGACGCGGGTGGCGCCGCGCAGCATGACACCGGGGGAGATCACGGTGTCGGCACCGATCTCGACGTCGATCTCGATGTAGGTCTGTCCGGGGTCGATCAACGTCACGCCCTCACGCATCCAGCGCTCTGCGATCCGCTCGCGCATGGCAGCTTCGGCTTTTGCCAGGTCCGCACGCGTATTCACGCCGAGCGCCTCGTTCCAGTCCTCCACCGCAAAGCTTGCGACGCGGCGACCGGATTCCGCGACCAGCTCGAGCAGATCCGTGAGATAGAACTCGCCCTTCCGGTTCTTGTTTCCGATCTGCGCCAGCGAGTGGAACAAGAGCTCGGCCTCCGCCACGTACGCGCCCAGGTTGACCTCGGAGATGGCTCGGATCTCGTTCTGGGCCTCCGTCTCCTCCACGATGCGCTCCGGCTTGCCATCGGAGTCCCGTACCACGCGTCCGTAGCCCTCGGGCTCCGGCGAGTGGGCGGTGAGGAGCGCCAGATCCGCGGATTCCGCTCGATAGGCATCCAGGAGTGCCGCAAAGGTCTGCGGTCGGTACAGGGGGTGGTCCCCGTTCGTGACCAGGATGGGTCCGGCGTGGTCGCCCAGCAGCTCGGCCGCCCGCAGTGCGGCGTGGCCCGTGCCGAGCTGCTGCTCCTGACGCACGAGCTCTACCTCCTCGCCCGCGAGGGCATCCCGCACCCGATCCTCGCCTCTGCCCACGACCACCACGATCCGCTTCGCGCCGATCTCGCGCCCCAGCCGCACCGCGTGGAGCAGGATCGGCCGGCCGCAGACCGGGTGAAGCACCTTGGGCAGCTGCGAGCGCATCCGGGTCCCCTCCCCCGCCGCCAGCAGGATCAGCGCGAGCTCGCCTGACGCCATCACTTCTCCTCGACTCGCCTGGGGGATGGGGTTCCTAGGGTACTCTGGACTCTCGGTCAGGCCACCACCAGGAAGTCTTCGCCCTCGGAGAAGCCCAGCGTTCGCAGGTGCTCGCGGATCTCCTGGCGCGCACCTCGGCTCGCCACCGCCACGAGCAGCCAGAGCCCCTCCCCGCGCCACGCGGCTGCGCGAGTCCGGAGCTGAGAGGGGGAGAAGATCGGGATTCCGCGCCAGGTTGTGCCGATCCGGCGGGGGTTCACGTCCAGCATCACCCGGGTGGGGAGGCCTTCGGCCTCCAGCAGGCGCACGAATCGCCGGCCCGTTCGCCCCGCGCCCCACACGATGGCCGCCGGCATGGGGTGGAGCGATGGCAGGAAATGCGCCTTGACCCGGGCGAAGGCCTCCCTCCCGTAGGCGGAATCGACCCGGGAGAGGCGCCGCGGATGGTCGCGCCAGCGGTGCAGGACTCGCGGAACCTTGCCGAGCCGGGACCCCGTCTCGAGCACGCGGTAGAGGAGATCCAGGTCTTCGGGCCAGTCCCGGTCCCGGTACCCGCCCAGCCCGCGGATGAGATCTCGCCGGAACATCCAGGTCGGGTGGGGGATGGGGCACTCGACGAATACCTGCCGCTCGATCTCGTCGGGCTTCACCAGCCCGTTCACCCAGTCCGCGTAGAGCCGGTAGCCCTCGCCGAGGCCGCCGGCGCGAAAGCACTCGACCTGACACCCGACCAGGGCGGCCTCGGGGTGGCCAGCGAGGTAGGCGGCCTGTGCGGCAAGTCGCTCCGGAAGCATCTCGTCATCGGCATCCATGCGAGCGACGAGGGGCGCCGCAGCGTGGTCGAGCCCGGTGTTGAGCGCCGAGACGATGCCCCGAGCGTCTGTGTGGAGGACCCGCAGGCGCGGTTCCTGCGCCGCCGCCAGGTCCAGCAGCTTCCCGCTCTCGTCCTCGGAGCCGTCGTCGATGCAGATCAGCTCTAGCTCGACCCCGCGACTCTGGAGAACGGAAGACAGCGCCATCTCCAGCGTGTCGGCCGCGTCCCGCACCGGCATCACGACACTTACATCCAGGCCCGCCACGCGGCACACTTTACTTGACCCGCACTTCCGCGCGTCCGTACAGTCCTCTGGGCTTCGAGGGGAAGCCATCTGTCAGGAGGAGCGTATCTCCGAGCTCGAGGGCAAAACCTATGGTCTCAAGGCGAGCGAGCTGCGCCGCCTGCGAAACCTCTACAAGCGCAGGCTGCCGCGCAGCGCGCTGGTATCTGCCGAGTTCGCGCGGCGGCTGTCCGAGCTCTCCTCCGAGCTGGGCCGCCGGATCGGCGTCCTCGTGTCGCGTGCGGGACGGGTCGAGCACGTCACCGTGGGCGACGCGCTCGGGATCGAGCTCCCCGACTTCCGGCGGGTGCGTGGCGGAACAGGACGCTTGCGGGGCTTGCGCTTCATCCACACGCACCTCGGCGGCGATGGGCTCACGCGCGATGACCTGACCGACCTCAGCTTGCTGCGCCTCGATGCGAGTGTGGGGATCCTGGTCGGCGGCGACGGACTGCCGCGGGCGGTCGACTACGCGTCGCTCCACCCCCCGGACGATTCCGACAAGCTGGTGGATCGGCACGAGCCCATCCACCCCGCCCGCCTCGACTTCGACTTTCTGGAGTGGATCGAAGACCTCGAGGAGCGCTTCGGCCAGGCACAGCGCGGCATCGAGGTCCAGGCGGGAGCCGAGCGAGCCGTACTCGTGGGCGTGGCCGTGGGGCGTGACCCCGACGCGGAGGATCGGCTCGCCGAGATGCACGAGCTCGCAGAGACGGCGGGCGTCGCGATCGTGGATTGCGTGTCGCAACGTCGGGGCAAGGCCGACCCGCGCTATCTGGTCGGCAAGGGCAAGATCCGCGACATCGTGATCCGCGCCTGGCAGCGCGGAGCGAGCCTGGTGCTCTTCGACCGCGACCTCACGCCGACCCAGCTGCGTCACATCACCGATCTGGTCGAGGAGCGCATCGTCGACCGCACCCAGCTGATCCTCGATATCTTTGCTCAGCACGCCCGCAGCAAGGAGGGCCGCCTGCAGGTGGAGCTGGCACAGCTGCGCTATCGCCTGCCTCGTCTGACAGGCAAGGGCGAGTCGATGAGCCGCCTGGCCGGTGGCATTGGCGGGAGGGGTCCGGGTGAGTCCAAGCTCGAGGTCGATCGCCGCCGCGTACGCGACCGCATCAAGCATCTCGAGCGCGGCCAGGCCACGGTCTCCAGGCAGCGCGCCACGCAACGTTCGCGGCGCAGCCGCGAGGGGCTCCCCGTACTCTCCATCGTGGGATACACGAACTCGGGCAAGTCGACGCTGCTAAATCGTCTGACGAACAGCGACGTGCTGACCGCGGACAAGCTGTTTGCGACGGTGGACCCGTCGTCGCGGCGGCTGCGCTTTCCGCACGAGCGGGACGTGATCGTGACGGACACGGTTGGATTCATCCGCGACCTGCCACCGGACCTGATCGCCGGCTTCAAGGCGACCCTGGAAGAGATACGCGAGGCCCGGGTGCTGCTTCACGTCGTCGATGCGTCCAGTCCGTGTGCAGAGGAGCACGTCGCCGCGGTGCGCGAGATCCTCGAGGAGCTCGGTCTATCCGATAAGCCCGAATGCCTCGTGCTCAACAAGTGCGATCTCCTCGATCCCGAGGAAGCCGAGATCCTGGCGCGGCGCCTGCGAGGTGTGGCGGTCTCGGCGCGGAGCGGTGCCGGCGTCGAGGACCTGCTCCGCCGCATCGAGCCGCTGCTCTTCCGCGAGGATGCCA
>JAUXJB010000192.1 GCA_030624945.1 Deltaproteobacteria bacterium
CGCCACGGTCATGGCCGAGGTCCTCGAGTGCGTTCGCGTGATCGCGGTCTTGCTGGAGTCCTTCCTGCCCCACGCGAGCGCCAGACTCATCCAGAGCCTGGGCGACACCCCGAACGCCGGCAGCCTCGCTGAGCGGCTGCGCTGGGGTCAGCTCGCGGCCGGCACGCAGACGCGCAAGATCGAGGTCCTCTTCCCGAGGATCGAAGTCACTTGAGACTGGTCGACAGCCACGCGCACGTGGCGGCTCCCGAGCTGCTCGCCGAAGCCGGGGACCTGGTCGCTCGCGCGCGCGAAGTGGGTGTCGAAGCGATCATCGCGATCGGCGCCGGCTACGGCGTAGCGAACAACGCCGGTGCCGTGGCCCTGGCGGCGGAAGAGCGCGGGGTCTGGGCGACGGCGGGTGTTCACCCGCACGACGCCGCCGACTGGGGCGAGCTGGCGGCCCGGGCCATCGACGGCTGGGCCGCCCACGCCCGGGTCGTCGCGATCGGGGAGTGCGGACTCGACTACTGGTACGAGAACTCTCCCCGCGAGGCGCAGAGAGAATGCCTGCGCGGCCAGATACGCCTGGCCCGGAGAGTGGGACTGCCGCTCGTGATTCACATCCGCTCCAGCCGCGGAACGCGCGACGCCGCAGAGGAGCTCCTGGAGATCTTCGACGAGGAAGGCGCCGATCGTGCGGGCGGCGTCATTCACTGCTTTACCGGAGATCTCCCGTTCGGGCGCGAGTGCCTGGCGCGCGGCTTCGACATCTCGTTCTCGGGAATCATCACGTTCAAGAACGCCGACGAGCTGCGCGAGGTTGCCGGCGCCCTGCCCCTCGAGCGGCTTCTGATCGAGACCGACACACCCCTGCTCGCTCCGGTGCCCCATCGCGGCGCACGGAACGAGCCCGCCTACGTGGCGAAGGTAGCCGAGTGCCTGGCCGAGCTGCACCGCTGCAGCGCCGACGAGATCGGCGAGAGGACCGCGGAGCGCAGCTACCACACCTTCGGCATTCAGCCCGAACGCTAGTCCTTCTCAGCCGCGACGAAGCGCGCTTGAAAGGCCTCGAGACCTAGCGGAACGTCTTCGCCCAGGTCAGCGGCGACCCGCCAGATGCGCTCGCTCTGGGAGGATCGCGCGCTCAGGGCGTCGTCGACCTGGTCGCCCAGCTCGAGCCAGCCGAGCTCCTCCCCTTCTTCGCCGATGCACGAGATCCGGATGCTCGCCGGGTCGAGCGCGAAATCGGCGGGCGAGGCGTCGCTGGGCTCGATCCCGACCGCATCGAGCCCGAGGATGACGAAGAGGAGATCCTGGATCGCAAAGGGCTTGGGGGTGGCGGAGTCCCCGTCGGGCACCCACTCGTTCTCGCGGCGCTCGAAACGGTGGACCGACTCGGTCCTCGGAAAGCGGAGCTCCACGCGCTTGATGGCCGACTCTTCGAGGTCGAAGACGCGCTTCGCGCGATAGTCGAAGAACGTGCGCGGGACGTCGTCCAGCAGCCGTTCGGGTACGGCGTAGAGCACGGGCGCGCTGTCGACCCGGACGTAGGCCGTCCCGCCCGCCCGCGCCACCTCGAAGCTCTGGGTCTCCCCGTCCGCGCGCGCGAGAGAGATCTGCAGCTCCGGGAACTCGAGCCCGAAGGTCGAGAGGTCCCGGGGATCGTCCACGAACTCCGAGGCGCGCGAGAACACGAGATCCTGGAGCAGGCGTCCGATCTGCCGCGAGTCGGCGGGCTCCTCGCTCGGTGCGACCAGACGCCACTCGTCTGCTTCGCGCAGCGCGGTCACGATCAGGCTGCCCGCCACGCGCACCTGCAGCTCCTTGACCTCCTGATCGGTCCAGCGCGTGAGCCGCTTGTCGCGGATGCCGAGCAACGTCGTCGAGAGCGGTTCGAGTCCCAGCCCGTAACCCGTGTAGATACGCGAGTCATCGTCCCCCAGGGCGAAGTAGCGGCCCGAGCCAACGGGTGCATCGGCACCCAGATAGAGTCGCAGCGTGCGCTCGGCCGTCCGCGCAGAGACCACGGTGCGCGCCTCGGCCGACAGCCCAAACGGCGCCAGGTCCTCCGGCGCCGGCTCGATCGTGAGATCCGCCTCCAGCTCCTCGATCGCCTTCAGCGCGCGCTCGACGGCCGCCTCATCTGCGGGAAACTCGAGCGGGCTCTCGAGCCTCCACCCGCCGTCGCGCACGAGGCGCACGTGCCCGCCGTCGCTGAGCGGCAGCTCCAGCGCGACGATCGCGTCGGCCTGCACGTCGACGACCCTGCGTTCGGAGGTCTCCGCTTGCATTCGCTCCGCAGAGCCACGCAGCTCGACGAGCCACACGTAGAGACCCAGAGCAGCGGCGAAGCTGAGCAGGAGGAGCGTGCCGCGCGAGCGCATTTACAGGGGCCGGATCAAGTCCGGCGGCGCCACCAGCCCAGTATCCCGGCCAGCAGGATTGCCTCGGGAAACAGGAACAGCGACACGAACCGGAAGTTTGAGAACGCCTGGAGCGTCATGGTCACACTCGATGCGCGCGGGAGCTTGCGGTCGATGGTGATGAAGCCCTCCTCGCCCACCAGCCAGTTGACGGCGTTCAGGAAGAAGTCGGCGTTGAAGAACTCCGAGACGTAGCGGTTGCGGGCAAAGTCGGCATCGCCGACCACGACCAGGCGTCCCTCGGGATTCTCCGACTCGGGCTCCGGCGCCAGGCTGCGCGCCGCGGCCAGCGCGATCGGACCCGGACGGTCGGCGCTCTCGTCGAGCTGCACCTCGCGTCTCTCGCTGAACGAGTCGATGTCGGTCTCTGCCCAGCTCCCCTCGCCGGTGGTGGCCAGCTCGACGACCCCGTCGGAGTCCTCGGCGGCCCGCACCGACCGCGCCAGCGTGAACATGGTCGGCTCGCTCCCGAGCTCGTCCGTGATCGGATGCGCACCGTAGCGGGTGACCACGGGCTGCACGCCCAGCTGCGGTCCTGCGAAGAGCTGCAGCTGCTCCTCGACCACGATGTCGTTCCCCATCTCGATCCCCCAGCTGCTGAGCGTTCCCTCGAGATTGCTGTGGACGAAGGGATCCAGCAGCACCAGCAACCTGCCGCCGCTCGTCAGATAGGCGTCCAGCATCTCGAGCTCGCGTTCGAAGAAAGAGTGCGTCGGACCGGCGATCACCAGGCCGTCCGCATCCTCGGGAACGGTGGGCTCGTTGGCGAGCAGGATCTCGAGAGTCTCGATGTTCTCGTCCTCGAGCCCGATCCGGACGCGCGAGAAGCCCTCGACCTCCTCGTCGAAGGGGCTTCCCTCGCCGTGCCCGGTGACGAAGTAGACCTTCTTCTTGCTCGAGATCGCGCCGCGAATGGCCCGCGTGATCCGGTCCTCGGTGATCTCCGTGATGCGCACCGTACCCTTTGCCACCTCACAGGCGCCGTCGCAGACGATGGCCACGCCGTTGGAGCGGATATCAAAGCGCGCGGCGAGGTCCGGACGTCGGTTCGGATCGAAGAAGCGCACGCGTACGCGCTCACTCGCGTAGGTGTACATCTCCAGCTCGAGCTTCGCGGTCTCCTCGGTGCCGCTCGAGAAGAAGGCGTAGATCTCTACCCCCTCTGCCGAAATCTGCTCGAGCACGGTCTGACTCCCGGTCGCGAGCGTGTGGACCCGAGCTTCGGTCAGATCCCAGTGCTTGGGATTGCGCACCGACAGGAACGCGAGCAGTCCGGCGATGATGCACAGGATAGCGGTCTGCACCAGCACCTGGATCCCGCCTCGTCGCGGCTGGCTCCCGAAGATCTCGGGCAGCCTCGACCAGCCCTGCACTCCGGCGGCCGCGAGCAAGAGGACCCCGGCACCCAGGTGCAGGGTGACGGCCAGCGGCGAGGCCGCGACGAAGAGGGCGAACAGGCCGAA
>JAUXJB010000230.1 GCA_030624945.1 Deltaproteobacteria bacterium
AGGCGTCGAAGCCGAGGCCCGTTTCCGGATGGCGAAGGCACACGTCAAGCTGGGTCAGCTCGACCGGGCCATCGAGAACCTGCGCGACGCCGCGAAGCGTGGCGGCGGCGAGTGGGGCCGCAGGTCGAAGGAGTACCTACAGGTACTCGAATAGACGGCCGGCACTTCCGCGACCGTACCTCTGCAAGGCGTCCGGCTTGTGGTGGCCCGCCGCCTACGCCAGACTCTGCGCCGCCGCGTCCGACCGCGGCACCAGAGGAAGGCGGGGTGGACGCTCGAGCAGAGGCTTCGCCGCGCGCCGCCCGTCAGGGGTCATGACCGATCGTCGAGGCAGTGTGCTCCAGGCCAGCCTGCTCAGGCTCGTGCGCCGCGGCGCGTGGGAACACGCCAAGCGTCTGCTCGAGAAGAGCCACCCGGCCGACATCGCGCACGTTCTCGACCGGCTCACGGCGACGGATCGCCAAGCGGTCTTCGACCTGATCCACTCCAATGAGACGCGCGCCGACGTGCTGGCGTTGCTCGAATTCTCCGCCCGCGCCGATCTGCTCGCGGGCCTGGAGCCTCCCTCCGCGGCGCAGATGGTGAAGGACATGTCCGCCGACGATGCGGCCCTGCTACTGCGAGAGCTCCCGCGCGGGGTCGCCGACGAGATCCTGACGCATCTGGGCGACGTTGCCGAGGACGTCGAGGTGTTGCTGGGCCACCCGGAGCACTCCGCCGGCGCGATCATGTCTCCGGAGTACTTCGCGTTGCCCGAGACGATCGTGGTCAAGAACGCGATCGAGCGCCTGCAGCAGCGCGGGGATCACGAGGCGAGCTTCTACGTCTACGTCGTGGATGAGCGCGGCTATCTGGTGGGAGTGCTGTCGCTGCGCCAGCTGATCTTGCAACCGCCCGACAAGCAGCTGCGCGACTTCATGGTTCCGGAGCCGATCCGCGTCACGACCGAGACGGACCAGGAGGAGGTCGCGCAAGTCGTTGCGCGCTACGACCTGTTGGCGGTCCCCGTCGTCGATGCCTCGAATCAGCTCGTGGGCGTGGTCACCGTCGACGATATCATCGACGTGATCCAGGACGAGGCGACCGAGGACATGCTGAAGCTCGCGGGAACCACCGTCGAGGAGATCCAGTCGCCCAGCATGCTGCGGGGCGCTTGGATTCGCTTTCCCTGGCTCGCCGCGAGCTTCGTCGGCGGCTTTGCCGGAATCTACCTGCTCGGCCGCTTCGAGGGTGTCCTCAGCCAGACGCTGCAGATCGCCTTCTTCCTGCCGATCGTGCTGGCGATGGGCGGCAACGTCGGGAGCCAGTGCTCCATGGTCGTGGTGCGCGGGATAGCGACGGGGCACTTCGAGCTGCGCTCGGCCGGGCGGATCGCCAGCCACGAGGTGGGCACCAGCCTGCTGCTGGCGCTGTTCTTCGGCATCGGGCTGGCCGGCTTCGCCACCTTCCTCGGCTACGGGCCCCCGAGCTTCCCCGCGGTGGTCGGCCTCGCGATGTTTGTCTCCATGGTGATCGCGGCGACGCTGGGAACGCTCCTGCCCCTGCTGCTGAGCCGCGCCGGAGCCGATCCGGCGGTAGCCTCGGGTCCGTTCGTGACGACCTCGATCGACGTCGCCGGAATCCTCACCTTCTGCCTGATCGCCAGCAGCCTGCTCTGACGCACCGTCGGCGCCGAATGTTGCGGGTGCCGGCGCGACGGGCGAGGATGAGCGGGTGACTCCGGAGTACCGAACCCGAGCTCTGGTCCTGCGAACCTTCGATCAGGGCGAGTCGGACCGTCTTGTGCACCTCTACACCGAGGAGCTGGGACGCGTCTCGGCGATCGCGAAGGGGGCACGACGCTCGCGGCGACGCTTCCCGGGCACGCTCGAGCTGTTCTGTGTTCTGGACGTACGCATCGTAGATCCGCCGCGTTCCTCGCTCATGCGTCTCGAGGGAGCGCGCTTGGTTCGGTCTTTCGGCGATCTTACGGGCGAGCTCCGTCGCTACGCGATCGCCTGCCAATTCGTCGAGCTGCTCGATCGGCTGACGGCGGAGAATCAGCCCGCGCCGGACCTGCTGCGCTTTGCGATCGGCGTGCTCGAGGTGCTCTCGGAGGAGGTGCCCGACCGCTTGCTGGCCCTGCTGGTGCTGGCAAAGACGCTGGCCAGGCTGGGCTACCGCCCCCAGCTCCAGATGTGCGCCGAGTGCGGAAGCGCGCTGCCGCGGGGCAGCGAGGTGGGCTTCGATCCACGCCAGGGCGGGGCGGTCTGCCCCGCCTGTCGGGCGCTCGATGCGCTCCCGGTCCCGTCGGACCTGCTGGCCGCCCTGGAGCTCGGAATTTGCAGTCCGCTGCGAGAGCGCGCTGCACTCGGGCTCTCCGAAGCCGAGGTGCGCAGAGCCGAGACGCTCGTGCGGCGCTTCTTCCAGTTCCATATCGGCTTCGAGCTGCGCACGGCCCGCTTTCTCGCTCAGAGCCTCGGCGATGCGGCAGTGGTTGACGACGGCGCGAGTCGTGTGGATACTCCGCGCGCCTCGGTCGGGCGCGCTTCGGTTCACGGGGGGGGCTCGCGCACAGGTCCGGACGCGGGTCCCCGCCCGCGCGAACCGCAGGGGGGTCTCTAGGCTTGGCCAGACAACGCAAGAAGGCGACTCGCAAGAAGGCGACCCGTAAGAAAGCGACCCGCAAGAAGGCGACTCGCAAGAAGGCGACTCGCAAGAAGGCGACCCGTAAGAAGAAGGTAGGCCGTACGCGAGCAGTTTCCCGCCCGCGGGCTGCGCACCGCGTTTACTTCTTCGGCGACGGTCGGGCGGATGGAAACGCGTCCATGAAGAACCTGCTGGGTGGCAAGGGGGCGAACCTGGCCGAGATGACGCGTCTCGGTGTACCGGTTCCCGCGGGCTTCACGATCTCCACCGCGGTATCGGTGGACTTCTTTCGGCGTGGTCACAAGCTCGATGGCTCCCTCAAACGAGAGGTTCTGGAGAGTCTCGCGAAGGTCGAGAAGGTGATGGGGGGTGCCTTCGGTGACCGCGATCATCCCCTGCTCGTCTCGGTTCGATCCGGAGCCCGCGTGTCCATGCCCGGCATGATGGACACGGTCTTGAACCTGGGCCTGAACGACGAAACGGTTGAGGGGCTAGCTGCCGAGAGCGACGACACCC
>JAUXJB010000055.1 GCA_030624945.1 Deltaproteobacteria bacterium
CGCCACCTCGACCACCAGACCCCGGTCCGCCCAGCTCTGGTGGCGGGCCTCCGTGATCGGATCCGTCTTGTCGCGCTGGGCGGCAAGATGCTTCGCAACCGCCTCGGTGGGACTGTTCACGCAGAACCTCGAATGCGGCCTCACCCCCCGAAGCGAGTGCGAAAGGGTACGCCGAATCTTCGCCTGTGCCAAGCCGGCGTCGGGGCGAGCCCGGACCCGCGTTGGATGCCGTGCCCGGGCGAGCGGTTTCTGCGATACTCGCACTCCCCCCCTGTACGCATCCTCCGCCGGGGAGCTCAGTGACGGAGTACAGCCACTCGCGCATCTCGACCTTCGAGACCTGCGCGCGTCAGTTCAAGTACCGCTACGTCGACAAGATCACGGTCGAGACCGTGGGAATCGAGGCGTTTGTCGGGCGGCGCGTCCACGAGATCCTGGAGCGGCTGTACCACCACGTGGCCCGCCACAGCCGACCCCCGAGCCTGGCGCAGGTGCTCGATCGCTTCCGTAAGGACTGGTCGCACAACTATCACGATCAGATCTTGATCGTGCGCAAGGAGAACCCCGCGGAGTATTACCTGGGCAGGGGCGAGCGCTGCCTCGAGAACTACTACCGCAGCCACTACCCCTTCGACGACGGCGAGACGGTCGCGATCGAGGGACCGATCCGATTGCGGCTGGACGCGGACGGTCGTTACCGGTGTGTCGGGATCGTCGACCGGATCACCCGGCAGGGAGAGGGCCGCTACGAGATCCACGATTACAAGACGGGCGCCTACCTGCCGCCCAAGAGTGCATTCGAGACCGATCGGCAGCTTGCCCTCTACCAGATCGGGCTGGAGCAGACCTATCCCGACACCGAGCAGGTGGCCCTCGTCTGGCACTACCTCTCGCACAACAAAACCATCCGCTCACAGCGCTCGCCAGAGCAGATCGAAGACCTCAAATCCGAGGTGATCTCGCTGATCGACCGAATCGAGGCGGAAGAACGCTTCGCCCCGACGCCGGGACCGCTGTGCGGCTGGTGCGACTACAATAAGATCTGCGACGCCGCGCCCGGTCGGCAGGCCGAGCGCTCCGCACCGCTCGACGAACCGCCCGCGTTGCTGGACGCGCCTACAACCGATTCCGAAGAGCAACTCTCGCTTCTGGACACCTGAGACGGGGCCGGTCGCTCCATATCCGACCGCATCTCTCAGCATGTGAGCTAGACTCCGCGCCATGCAAATCGAGCGGATCCCGACGCTGCGCGACAATTACACCTACCTCATCGTCGACCCCGCGACGAACGAGGCCGCCGTGGTAGACGCCCCCGAAGTCGATCCCGTCGTCGACCGGATCGAGGCGCTGGGCGTCAAGGTGACCAAGATCCTCTCGACCCATCACCACCCCGACCACAGTGCCGCAAACCCGGCACTGGCCCAGCGCTACGGGGCTCCCGTCTACGGGTACGTCTCCGATGCCCACCGCATCCCGGGCTTCACGCACGGCCTCGAGGAGGGAGACACCATCTCGGTGGGAGAGCTCCAGGCCGAGATCCTGTTCATCCCCGCGCACACTCGGGGGCACATCGCCTACGTGTTCCCGGATGCCGTCTTCTGCGGGGACACCCTCTTCTCTGCCGGCTGCGGGCGGCTCTTCGAGGGCACCCCCGAGATGATGCACGCGGCGCTCAACGAAAAACTCTCGCGCCTGCCCGACCACGCCCGCGTCTACTGCGGTCACGAGTACACGGAGAGCAATGTCCGGTTCGCGCTCAGCGTCGAGCCGGGAAACCGGCAGCTCCAGGCAAAGATGGACAGCGTGCGGGCCATCCGCGCGCACGCCGGGTCGAACTGGCACGACGCCGAGGACGTGGAGATGACCGTCCCCTCCACCATCGGAGAGGAGAAGGCCACAAACCCCTTCATGCGCCCGAACTCTCCCGAGATCATCGCCAGTGTCCAGATGCAGGCTCCCGGCACCCCGACCGACGACGTCAGCATCCTGGGCGCGGTGCGCCGACTCAAGGACAGCTTCTAGCCCGAACCAGGGCGCTCAGTCCTCGATCGGGGCGGCCGGATCGACCAGCACGTCCTGACCGCGCACCTCGACGGGATAACGCGCCAGGCTCTTGCCCGCGGTCACCTCGGGGGGTAGGCCCGTCCGCACGTCGAACTCCCACAGGTGGGCCGGGCAGACCACACATGTCCCCGCCAGGAAGCCCTCCGAGAGGGAGCTACCGGCATGGGGACAGATATCGTCCATGGCGTAGAGTTCGCCGTCAATGCGGTAGATCCCCAGCTCGAGGTCGCCTAGGCTGACCCGTAGCCCCGCGTCGTCGGGAATCTCGTGCAGCGCTGCTACCCGCGTGAATGCCATGTCCTCACCACGGAACCGGAAGGCGACGCAGGGTAATGGCGGCGAGGAGCCAGATCAATGCGTCCCCAGTACCCGCTTGTCGCCCTCGCCGCCTGCCTGGTCCTCGGCGGGAGCGCCGGGGCGCAGACGGGCTTCCGGACCGAAGATCGGGTGGACCTCTTCGAGCTCGATCGAAGCCTCATCGCCGTAGATTCCTCGGGCCAGCGCATCGCCGAGCTGGACCTCGAGCTGGGCGAGGAGGTCGTGAGCATCGGCAGCAAGGGCAGACTGGGAGTCGCGTCGACCACCACCCGCCTGCTCGGCTTCCGGTCGGGCGACTCCGAATGGAGGGAGATCCGGTACCGCGTGAGCGAGCGGAATAGCCCTCCGACGAGACTCCACCTGGCGGAGCGGGTCGCCCTGGTGGCGCTGCCCAGCCGGGTGCTGGCCCTCACGGCTTCGAGCCCGGGGTGGCTCGAGATTCGCCTCGGCCCCGGGGAGCGCGCCGAGCGGGTGTTCTCGGACGCCAACCTGGGGGCGGTCGTGACCTCGCGCCGGGCGATCGCCGTCTCTGATGAGACCGGCTTCGTCGAGATCGGACTCGGCCCCAACGAGCGAATCGAGACCAGCTCGGCGCGCGACAGCTCGATCTCGCTCGCCACGCAACGACGCCTGCTGATCTTCCGGGCGGGCACAGCGCGCTGGCTAGAGGTACCGCGTGTGGTGAATCCGTGAGCTCAGCGCCATGGGGTTGACGCTCAACGTCACCGAACCGACGAAAACCGTCCACAAAGACCGAGTCCGGACCCCGACCAAAAGAAATTAGTCCCACTTTTCCGGGCAGTTACGCGGCCAGATTCACTTCTCTCAGAATTGGCACGCGTGATGCTCCGTCTCTACGGCGGACCCCAAGGTCCAAGACGGAGCGTGCCCAATGGCCGAGTCAGCACAGAATCTCACCGGGATCGATCGGACCCCCGTAGACCGGATACAGCCGGATGCCCCGACGCGGGTGACCACGCTGCTCGACCTCGTGGCGGCGGTCGCGGACTCCGCCTCGAGCGATGACGAGGTGATCGCAACGGTCAAGAGCTTGATCAACAGCGGCAAGGTCACGCTGGTGGGCGAGTTCCTGGGAGCGGACGTCAAGGTCCTCTGACGCTAAGCTCATCGCCCACCGTGGGAGGGTGGGGATCGGATGAGCAAGAACGCCGGCGCGCGGAAGAGCGCCAAGGCCGCCAGGACGGGCGCCAAGACCACCGCGAGGCGCAAGATGGCCAGGCCCCGGAGACGCGAGATCGTGGCGAAATCGCCCCAAAGAGGGGCTCACGAGCTCGCGGGCCAGAACCGCGAGATCGCCGTCTCCGAGTTCTTCGCGAAGAACCGACACCTGCTGGGTTTCGACAACCCGTCCAAGGCCTTGCTCACCACGGTCAAGGAGCTGGTCGACAACTCCCTGGACGCCGCGGACGAGGCGCGCATCCCCGCGGACGTCGAGATCCGGATCGATCAGCTCGCCGAGGATCGCTTTCGCGTGGTCTGCACGGACAACGGACCGGGCATCCCTCCCGAGAGCGTGCCCCTGGTCTTCGGCAAGCTGCTCTACGGATCGAAGTTCCACCGCCTGCGCATGAGCCGGGGCCAGCAGGGGATCGGCGTGAGCGCGGCCGGCATGTACGGCCTCATGACCACGGGGCATCCCGTGCGCGTGATCTCGCGGGTCTCCGAGCACCAACCTGCCAAACGCTTCGAGATCGCCATCGACACCGCCAAGAACCATCCCGCCGTCCGCAAAGAAGCAGAGGTCGACTGGCCGTACGAGCACGGCACGAGCGTCGAGATCGAGCTCGAGGCGGCCTACCGAAAGGGACAGCACTCCGTCGACTCCTACATACGCCAGATCTCGCTCGCGAACCCCCACGCGCGGCTCGTCTACCTTCCGCCGGGCCGAGAGACCGACGACGAGGCGATCGTCTACGACCGCGTGACCAGCGAGCTCCCGCCCGAGACGGCCGAGATCAAGCCGCATCCCTACGGCGTGGAGCTCGGCGTGCTGATGCAGTGGTTGCGCGAGTCGCGGTCGCGAAATCTCTCCGGCTTTCTCACGAGTGAGTTCAGCCGTGTCTCGACGCGCACGGCGGCCGAGATCTGCCGCAACGCGAACCTCGAGCCCAGCCAAAAGCCCAGCAAGCTCGACCGCGCACGGGCGGAGGCCCTGCACAAGGGGATCGCCGCCACCAAGATCATGGCCCCGCCGACGGACTGCATCGCGCCCATCGGTAAGGAGCTACTGGAGAGCGCGCTTCAGGCGATCCATCCCGCGGACTTTGCGACGGCGGTGTCCAGGCGACCGACCGTCTACCGGGGCAACCCCTTCCTGGTCGAGGCCGCCCTCGCCTACGGCGGCGCGCTCTCGCACGACGATCCCGCGCTGGTCTACCGATACGCCAACCGGGTGCCGTTGCAGTATCAGGTCGGCGGCTGCGCCATCACGCGCGCGGTCACCAGCACGGACTGGAAGAAGTACGGGCTGCAGCAGCCGCGGGGCGCACCGCCGCTGGGTCCGATGGTCGTCATGGTCCACATCGCGAGCGTCTGGGTTCCGTTCACCTCGGAATCCAAGGAGGCGATCGCGCACTACCCGGAGATCATCAAGGAGATCAAGCTGGCGCTGCAGGACTGCGGCCGGCGTCTAGCGACGCACATCCGGCGGCGCAAGCGCCTTGCCGACGAGGAGAAGAAGCGCAGCTACATCGAGAAGTACATCCCCCACCTTGCGATCGCCCTGCAGGAGATTCTGGAGCTGACGGACAAGCAGCGTGAGAAGACGGAAGCCAGTCTGACCGAGATGCTGGAGAGGAGCCGAAAGCTCTGATGGCGACCCGCAAGAAGACCACACGGAAGAAGGCGACCAAGCGCAGCGCGCAGAAGAAGAAGGGCGGCGCGCGAAAGAAGGCGAGCGCCGCGGGCGATGCAGATATCGTCGAGCGAATCCACGCCACGGACGAGGAGACGATCGACCAGATCACGGGAACCGCCAAGCGCGTCCACTCGTCGATCATGAAAGGCATCAAACCCGACCTGTCGCTGCCGGTACGCGCGCTCTCGAACGTGTCGTACAGCGCGAGCCGCGGCTACCTGCAGATCGGCCGCCAGAAGAAGGTGCGAACGCTATCCGTGAACACCGTGAAAAGTTTCGCGCAGACGCTGCGCATGATGGGGCTCTCGAAGGAGCTCGTCCGCAACAACGACTTCGCCACCAAGCGTGAGGCCTACTACATCTCCAAGAACTGGGGAGATGCCAAGTTCGACGAGCAGGTCGAATCCGATGCGGCCATGGACGACATCGAGGCGCTCTTCAGTGTGGACAACGTCTCTCGGGAGCAGCTCCGCTTCTTCCCGGAGGAGCACGGGGGCTCGGTCTCCGGTCCCCTGGTTGTGATCGACGAGGACGCCACCGGGCAGATCACCCGCATCGACTGCGCGCGCTTCGGCACGGGCGCCTTCTCCGTGCCGTCCTCCGTCGAGCAGCTCCGGTTCGAGACGACGGCGGACTTCGTGCTCCTGATCGAGACTGCGGGCATGTTTCAGCGGCTGCAGTCGCACCGCTTCTGGGAGACCGCGAACTGCATCCTGATCGAGATGGGAGGCGTGCCGACCCGCGCCGTGCGCCGCTTCGTGCGGCGTCTGAGCGACGCCCATAAGCTGCCCGTCTACGCCTTCGTCGACTGCGACCCGTACGGGATCGCGAACATCTACCGCACGATCAAGGTCGGCTCCGGCTCGGCGGCACACGTCAACAAGTTCTTCTGCGTGCCCCAGACCCGCTTTCTCGGGGTCACCCCCGACGACATCGTGGAGTACGAGCTACCGACTCATCCGCTCAAGGACGTCGACGTCAAGCGCGCCAAGGACGCGCTCAAGAACGATCCCTTCTTCCAGAGCCAGCCCAGGTGGCGCAAAGCGCTGGAGCAGCTCGTGAAGATGGGCGTGCGCGCCGAGCAACAGGCCCTGGCCATGTGGGGCCTCAACTACGTGATCGACGAGTACCTGCCCCGCAAGCTCGAGCACACGGACCGCTTCCTGCCCTGACCGAACGGGGCGATCGTCAGTCCAGGGCCTCCGCGGCTTCGCCGAGCGCCAGGACCACGTGGTAGACGCTGGTGGCGTTCATGAAGTCGGAGAAGACCTCCCCGGCGCGCGTGAGGTGTTCGTTCCAGCCGCGGTGTCCGGGATCGACGTAGTGCGCGAAGCAGTAATCGAGCGCCTGCTGCATGCGTTCGATCTCGCCCCGGACCGCGTGCGCCTTGACGCGCTCCGTCTGCGGCCACAGCCGCTTGGTCGCCGCCACCACTTCCCCGTCCCGGTCGACCTGATCGAAGACCCCTCCGTCGGCGTCGACGCCGTGGCGGTACGCAAAGTCGAACAGGCCGGGTGCTGCGCTCCGGCCGTGCAGCAACCACACCCACTCGAAATGGTGGCCCGGCTCCACGATCCGGCCCTCGGGAGTGGCCAGCGGCTGCCAGCGTTCGTCGAACAACTCCGCCAGGCTGCCGGATTTCTCGTCGTAGAACCGCTCGTGGAAGAGCCTCACCAGAGCGTCCGCCTCTGCCCGCCAGCCGAGCGCGAGCAGCGCCTCGAGCAGGTGCATGTGGGGGTTCTGGCGGCGGGGCCCGACGCGTACCTCCCAGGCCTCGCTGGCACCCTCGAAGAAGCCGCCATGGGTCGGGTCGGCAAGCTTCTCCCGCAGCACCTCCCAGGTGGACTCCGCCAGGGCCCGAGCCTCGCTCTCCCCGCTGGCGCGGTGGTAGTGAGCCAGTGCGAAGAGAGCGAAGGCATGGGCGTAGAGGTCCTTGCTCCGGTCCTCCGTCGACAGGAACCAGCCCCCATAGCGCGGATCCAGAAACCGGCGCCTGAGGAAGTCGAAGCCGCGGCTCGCGACCTCGAGAGCCCAGCGCTCCCCGGTCGCGCTGAAGGCGTAGATCTGGCGAGCCTGGACGAGCAGGCGCTTCGCCGAGTCGGGCGCGGGCTGGAGATCGGGCCCCAGGCGATTGTGGAACCCCCCGTCCTCGGGATCGACACCGTGCTCGGCCCACAGGGGCAGCAGCTCGTTCGCGACGTGGTCCCGCAGTTCGGCGGCGGAGAGGGGGGACAGGCGCCTAGGAGGCGGCGAGCGCGATTTCGTGAGGCGAGTCGGCGGAGATTGGGCTCGCCGCCCTCTGCTCCTGCGCTTCCTCGAGCAGGTCCTCGAGCGTGGGCAGACACCCGCCACAGCCGGTTCCCGCCCCGAGGCGGCGGCCCAGCTCGTCGAGGCTCGTCGCGCCGCTCAGCACGGCAGTGCGGATCTCGCGGTCGGAGAGCAGTCGACAGCTACATACGATCATGAGTGAGCGCAACCTACTGCAAATGAGAATGAAAATCAATTCCATCCAACAGAGGATCCGACTGGAGCGCTCCGGAGAGCCCTCTCGAGAGAACAATCATCAATTTAATCAAAGACTTAGATGATATCCAGCGGCTAGGCATCCCGACAGTCCGGGCACAGGCCGTAGAGGTGCAGGCGGTGCTGGGTCAGCCGGTAGCCCTCCCTCTTGGCGACCTCGTCCAGCTGCTCCTCGATGATCTGGTTGCGAAACTCCACGATCGCGCCGCAGCCCAGGCAGATCAGGTGGTCGTGGTGCCCGCCCTCGTGCTCGTAGAGGGTCACGCCGTCCCGAAAGTGATGGGCGTTGGCGATCTTGGCGTCCACGAAGAGCTTGAGCGTGCGGTAGACCGTCGCCGCTCCGATCTCGGGATGGTCGATGCGCACCTGCTCGTACAGGTCCTCGCTCGTGATGTGACCCGGAACTTCGAGAAACGAGTCGAGAATCGCGTCACGTTGGCGCGTCTTCTTGAGACCGTGTCGGGAGAGGTACTCGGCGAGACGCTCGTGAGCCTCCTCCCAGGTACCGGCGACCCGAGCCATTCGTTCGACGCTATCGAGGGCTCGCGAAACTGTCAACGAAACCCCGGTCCGCGAGTCCATTGCGCAAAGGCAATGGCGCGGCCCGCCGAAGAGCGTGCCGCGCCATTATGTAAGCCTGAGCGGGCTCGCAGCCCGCTGGGAAATCAGTCGAGGAAGACCTGATCCTTGTCCTCGAAGCGCATGCCGAGCGCCAGCAGGATCTTGCGCTTGGTGTCCATCCGACAGTTCATGCCCTTCTCCACCGAGTGGATCGTTCGCAGCGCCACCTTGGCCTTGCGGGCGAGCTGGGCCTGGGTCATGAGCTTGTCTTCGC
>JAUXJB010000024.1 GCA_030624945.1 Deltaproteobacteria bacterium
CCCGGCGCGGACCGCCGCTCTCAACCCGGCTGCGGAGTTCCTGCCCCGTTTCCCGCGGGAGCTTGCGGATCTCTGGAGCACGGTCGAGGAGCTCGAAGTTCCCCCTCCGGCCTCGGCCTGGCTGCCCGTGGTCGGCATCCTGGATGGGGCGCTGGCACCGTCGTTGCTGGTCGCACCCGACGTCCTCGAGCATACGGGCTTCAACCCGTACGGGGAGCCGCCCACGCGCGAAGCTGCGCCACGTGCGTTCGTGCGCGCGCTGCTGGCCGCGCGACGCGCGAGGGAGGCGGATCCCGCGACTCGAGCCGGCACCTGTGGGGATCGCGAGCTCGCGCAGCGAGTCGAGATGCGGGCGCTCTCCCCTGTACTCTTCGATCGCTATCTCGCTCGGCTCGGCATGCTGTAGCGATCAGAAGCGCCCCTCGAGGCTTCAATCGATCAGGAGGAGATCCGCCAGAACGGCGCGGCCAGCACGGGCCAGACGGACATCCGCTGTGACGAGGGCCGCCTCGTGGTCGATGGCGGCGGCGAGGTAGAGGCAGTCGTGCACGGGCTGGCCAAGCCGTACGGCCAGCTCGAGTGCGCGGCGTGCCAATGGTGCGGTCTCGACCAGCCGCGGTCGGTCGACCTCCCACAGGTCGAGGATCTGTTCCGCGTCGTCATCGCTGCATTCCTCGCGTCGGATCTTCTTCCAGAGCGTGTTGGTGAACTCGGCCACGATCAGGTCGGGCGCCAGCAGCTCGCGCTGGCCGTCGATCGCCTCGGCGAGTAACGCATCCGCTGCCAGGTGCCCGGGCTCGGGGAAGTACCACTTCACCGAGACGCTCGCGTCGACGACCGTCCTCAACGGCGGCGGTCCTCTCGGATGAGCTTCTCGCTGGGTGTCCCTTCACCGTGGCGCCGGCGGATGCGCTTGCGGAGCGTTTCGGCTGCAGGCCGCTGCCCGCGCATGCGCTGGCGCCGCTCCTCCTCTCGAGCCTCGCGCGTGAGGATCTCGCAGATCAGGGCGTTCAGGCTTCGACCCTCGGCGCGCGCCCGGCGGCGAAGGGTCTCCAGCACCTCCGGATCTAGCTTTCGAAGTGTCATCGCACCCATCTCGGGACCTCGAGATTGATATCAACTTGATATCAGATCCTCCATCATATAACAATCGAGGCGGTTCGAGCTGGACTACGGTCTCTTCTGACGAGCCGAATCCAGCGTGACCGGCTTCCGCTGCGCAACTCGCTGAGGTTGCACTTGCGGCTCTGAGGCAAGTTAGTAAATACTTGCTTAGGAACCTGGCGCAGAACCGTGGCAACCCCTCCCAAACAGCCCCGCGCGCTGGGCCGCAGCGTCAGCGGCGGCTCGGCCGGGCGGACCCAGACCAGCGGCCGCCGCAGCGGCGAGGAGCGCCGGCGGCAGATCGTGGCCGAGGCCATGCGCTGCTTCGCCGCCAAGGGGTTCCGCGGGACGACGACGCGGGACATCGCGAGCGCCGTCGGGATCACCGAGGCCGCGATCTACCGCTACTTCGACAGCAAGGAAGCGCTCTACGCGGCCATCATCGACGAGAAGATGAACGCGCCCGATCCGGTCGAGCGCGTCGCGGCCGCCGCGGCTGCCGGAGACGACCGGGCGGTGTTCGAGGGACTGGTGCAGGCGCACCTCGAGGCGGTCGACAAGGACCCCTCCTTTCTGCGGATCCTGCTCTACACCGGCCTCGAGGGACACGAGCTGGCCGACTCCTTCTTCGCCACGCGCATTCACAACCTGCGCGAGTTCGTGGCCGCCTACATCGCGCGGCGCACCCGCGAAGGCGTCTTCCGCGACGTCGAGCCACACCTCGCGGCGCGCGCCATTCTCGGGATGGTGGAGGATTATGTGATCGCCCGCGACGTGTTCCAGCGCCGCGATACCACCGGGCGCAGCGCTCGCGAGGTTGCGGGCACGTTCGTGTCGATCTTCCTCGATGGGATCCGGCGACGCGAGGGGTCTGGCGATGAGTAGGTTGTCCCCTTCCTCACGCGAGCGTCTGGTGCGACTCGCAAGTGGAGCGGGACTCGTCGCGGCACTCGGCTTCGCCGTCTTCGCGGCGGTCTACTGGTACGTGGAGCTCCGCCACATCGAGAGCACCGACGACGCCTTCGTCGAATCGACCCTGCTCTTGCTCAGCGCTCGGGTGGACGGAAACGTGATCGAGGTCTCGGTGGAGAGCCACCAGCACGTGCGCGCGGGAGACGTGCTGGTGCGCCTCGACCCGCGCGACTCCGAGGTGCGCGTCAACCGGGCGCGGGCCGATCTCGATGCGGCGCAGAACTCCATGCACGCGGCCCGCGCCTCCGCAGCTGCTGCCGAGGCCGAGCGGAGCGTCGCGAGCGTCGAGCTGGACCGCGCCGGGAAGGAAGCCCAGCGCGTACAGGCGCTGGTGGAGCGCGGCGCGGCGAGCGAGAAAGTACTCGAGACCGCCCTCGCCGAGCGCGACGCCGCGCAGGCCCGCGTTCGCGCGCTGGTGCAGCGAGCGATTGCCGAGCGCGCGGTGCTCGGCAACGAGGCTCCGCTGCGTCAGGCGGAGGCGGCGCTCGCGGAGGCAGAGCTCGAGCTGTCGTACACGACGGTCGTGGCGCCGTTCGACGGCGTGGTCGGCCGCAAGAACGTGATCATCGGGCAGAACGTGCGCGCGGGGCAGCCGCTCCTGATGCTGGCCGCCGACGAGCGGAGCTGGGTCGTCGCCAACTTCAAGGAGACGCAGATCGGCCGCATGCGCGTCGGCTACCCGGCCGAGGTGCGCGTCGACGCGTTCCCCGAATTTGTATGGGTTGGCCACGTCGAGTCGCTCTCGCCCGCGACCGGCGCCAAGTACGCGCTGATCCCACCGGACAACGCCACCGGGAACTTCACCAAGGTCGTGCAGCGGCTGCCCGTCAAGATCGTGATCGACAGCCGTCGACCTCCCCTGGACGGGGAGAGGGATGGCATTCCCGGGGCGATTCCCGGGCAACTTCTCATTGGACTCTCGGTAGAGGTGAGCGTACGTGTCGACGGGCGCTGAGCTCGACGCCGCCACCCAGGAGAAGTTCCGCATCGACTTCCGCACGTTCATGGCCGTGTTCGCGGTCATGATGGCGTCGATGCTCCAGATCATCGACATGACCATCGTCAACGTCGCGCTCCCCGACATGATGGGGAACCTGGGCGCGACGATCGACGAGATCACCTGGGTCGTGACCGGCTACATGGTTGCGAACGTGATCGTGATTCCGATGACCGGCTGGCTGCAGAGCCGCTTCGGCCGCAAGTCATACCTGACGGTCTCGATCCTGGTCTTCACGGCGGCGTCCGTGTTCTGCGGGAGCGCCACGACGCTCCATGAGCTGGTGTTCTTCCGCGTGGTCCAGGGGCTGGGCGGGGGCGCGCTCATGGCGATCGCCCAGGCGGTGATGATCGAGACGTTCCCCCCGAGCAAGCAGGGGCTCGGGCAGGCCATTTTTGGGGTTGGCGTGATGCTTACGCCAGCGTTGGGACCGACGCTCGGGGGCTGGATCACCGACAATTTCTCCTGGCGCTGGATCTTCTACATCAACTTGCCGCTGGGGATCACGTCGGCACTACTCTGCATGCGCTACATCGAGAACCCGCCACACCTGACGGGACGGGGGGACCTGCGCGCAGATTTCGCGGGGATCGCTCTCCTTGTCGTCGGGATCGGGGCGCTCCAGACCGTCCTCGATCGCGGCCATCGCCTCGACTGGTTTGACAGCCAGTTCATCGTTGCGCTCTCGGTCGCGGCGGGACTCGCGCTCGTCGGCTTCGTCATCCGAGAGCTGACGGTCGATGAGCCGATCGTGGACCTGCGCGTGTTGAAGAATCCGAGCCTCGCGGCGGGGTGCGCGCTGGGGATGGTGCTGGGGCTGCTGGTATTCGGGGGCACCTTCCTGTTCCCGGTGTACTCGCAGACCGTGCTCGGCTGGACCGCGTGGACGTCGGGGATGGCGATGGTCCCGACGAGCCTTGCTACTGCCGCGAGTATGTTCATCGTGGGGACCCTGGTCTGGAAGCTCGGGCCGCGACCCCTGTACCTGCTGGGGATGGGACTCTTCCTGGTGTCTGTCTCGGCGATGGCCCGGTGGAATCACCTGTCGAGCATGGACCAGATCCTGTGGCCGCTGATGCTGCGCGGGCTCGCGGTGGGAGCGATGTTCGTGACGCTCTCGACCGCGTCGCTCCGCACGCTTCCGACGGCCGATGTCGCGAAGGGTTCGGGGCTCCTCAACGTATCTCGGCAGCTCGGCGGGACCTTCGGGATCGCGATGGTCGGGACACTGCTCGACTACCGGACGAGAATCCACCGCTCCTACCTGGGCGAGAGCGTAAGCCTGCTCGATCCGGTGACTCTCGAGCGGATCGAGGGCCTGCGGGCGCTGTTCGCCGCGCGCGGCTTCGACTCGCTGAGCGCGACCGAAGCGGCACACCGCGCGCTCGACGGGATGCTCGGCGTCCAGTCGACCGTGCTTGGCTTCGGGGACGTCTACTGGGTCATGGCTCTGCTCTGCGTGGTGTCGCTTCCCCTGCTCGTCCTCCTGGGACGCGGCTCGCAAGGCGTGCTCGAGGAGCGCGAGGCGGAGCATACAGCCGCTCGTGCGGCCCGGGCACGCGAGGTTCCGCACCCCGAGGTCGCCGCCCCCGCCAGAACCAGCGCGGGGGTTTAGAGATCTCTGCATGTCCGGTGAGCTCGCGAAGCAGCTCCCGCGGCGCCCGGTGATCAAGAGGTGCCGCTGAGCTAGCCTGCGGGGGATGACGGCCCGCGCCCGCTGGGAGTTCTGGATTGACCGCGGGGGGACCTTCACGGACTGCCTGGGGCGCGATCCGGAGAGTGGCGAGATCTGCGTCGCGAAGATCCTGTCGTCGAACCGCGCTCCCCTGGACGGCATCCGCCAGATCCTCGGCCTGGAGGCGGACGAGCCCATTCCTCCCAGTGACATCCGCATGGGCACGACCATCGCGACGAACGCCCTCCTCGAGCGCAAGGGCGCGCCTTGCGGGCTCGTGATCACGCGCGGCTTTCGAGACCTGCTCGAGATCGGAACCCAGGCGCGCCCCCGCATCTTCGACCTGG
This sequence comes from Deltaproteobacteria bacterium, assembly GCA_030624945.1. Taxonomy (GTDB): domain Bacteria; phylum Myxococcota_A; class UBA9160; order SZUA-336; family SZUA-336; genus JAUXJB01. Next base: position 5,096 of record JAUXJB010000024.1, read on the forward strand.
AGATCCGCAAGCCCGAGGTGCTCTACCGCGAGGTGCTCGAGGTGGACGCGCGCGCCGACGCCGAGGGTCAGATCCTCGAGCGTCCGGATCCCGAGCAGACACGAGCGGCGCTCCGCGGGCTCCGCGAGCGCGGGCTGCGCAGTGTCGCGGTCGTGCTCCTGCACGCGTATCGGGCGCAGTCCCTCGAGCGCGAGATCGGAGCACTCGCCTACGAGGCCGGCTTCGAGCATGTGGCCCTCTCCCACGAGGTGGCGGCGGAGATCGGGATCCTGGGGCGCGGCGACACGACCTGCGTCGATGCCTACCTCACGCCGCTCATCCGCGACTACGTGCGCACGCTTCAGGCGGAGCTCCCCGGGAGCACGCTGCGCATCATGCAGAGCAGCGGCGGTCTCACCGACGCGGAGCGCTTCCGCGGGCCGAACGCGATCCTCTCCGGTCCCGCGGCCGGCGTCGTGGCCTACGCCCACATCGCGGGCGATCTCGGTATCGAGCGCGCGATCGGCTTCGACATGGGAGGTACCTCGACGGACGTCTCGCGCTTCGACGGCGAGTTCGAGCGCACGTACGAGACCGAGACCGCAGGGGTGAGGATCCGCGCGCCCATGATGGCGATCCATACGGTCGCCGCGGGCGGGGGATCGCTCTGTCGCTACGAAGGCTACCGCATGACGGTTGGCCCCGAGAGCGCGGGGGCGGTGCCGGGCCCGCTCAGCTACGGGCATCCGGACGCTTGCGAGCTCAGCGTGACCGACGTGAACCTGGCGCTGGGGCGCGTGCTCCCGGACCGCTTCCCGGTCCCGCTCGAGCTCGAGCGAATCGACACCGCGCTGGACGAGCTGGTCGCGCAGCTGCGCGCGGGTGGAACCGTGCGTACGCGCGAGGAGGTGGCGGCGGGCTTCTTCGAGATCGCGAATGCCAACATGGCCGAGGCCATCCGACGGGTATCGGTGGCGCGGGGCTACGACGTGCGCGACTACGCGCTCGTGGTGTTCGGAGGGGCGGGCGGTCAGCATGCCTGCGCGCTCGCCCGCCGCCTCGGCATGCGTCGCCTCGTCTTCCACCCGTTCGCCGGTGTGCTCTCCGCCTACGGGATGGGACTCGCGGACGTGAGCTGGGACGGCGAGGCCGATCTCGGTCGGCGAGAGCTCGGTCCGGATCTCGAGCCCGTGCTGGAGGCCAGCTTTGCGGAGCTGGAGGCGCAGGGCCGGCGGATCCTCGAGGACGAGGGCTTTCCGCCTGAGCGAATTCGAGCCCAGCGACGCGTCGACCTGCGCTACCGCGGAACGGAGACCCCCCTCACCTTGCTCGAGATCGGGGACGACCGGGGTGCGCGCTTCGAGGAGCTGCACCAGCAACGCTTCGGCTACGCGCGGCCCGGTCACACGATCGAGGCCACCGTCGCCCGCGTCGAGGTGGTCGGCGTGCACGAGCCGCGTTCGGATCCTCAGTTGGGCCCGTCCGACGTGGCAGAGCGGGCGGCCCGAACGACGCGCCTGTGGAGCGACGGGGCCTTTCGCGAGGCCGTCCCTGTGCTGCTGCGCGAGGAGCTTCGCCCGGGAGAGCGCCTGGAGGGTCCGGCGCTCGTGCTCGAGGCGACGGGCACGATCGTCGTCGACGTGGGCTTCGAGCTCGAGATGGACGAGCGCGGCCGGATCACACTCGTGGACCGCGCGGGGCGCCCCGCGCAGACGCAGGTCGGTACCAAGGCGGATCCCGTGCAGCTCGAGATCTTCAACACCCTCTTCATGTCGATCGCCGAGCAGATGGGTACGGTGCTGCAGAACACCTCGCTCTCGACCAACATCCGCGAGCGACTCGACTTCTCCTGCGCCATCTTCGAGGCAGACGGCAGTCTCGTCGCGAACGCCCCGCACATCCCGGTGCACCTGGGCGCGATGAGCGAGTCGGTGCGGGCCGTGCTGGACGCCCATCCCGATCCCGCCCCGGGTGACGTCTTCGTCACCAACGATCCCGCGGCGGGCGGCTCCCACCTTCCCGACGTGACCGTCGTGACGCCGGTGCATTCGTCCGATGGCGAGCTGCGCTTCTTCAGCGCGAGCCGCGGTCATCACGCGGACATAGGCGGGATCACGCCGGGATCCATGCCGCCCTTCTCGCAGGTGCTCGAGGAAGAGGGCGTCGTCCTGCGCGATCTGCGCATCGTCCACGGTGGCCGGCTCGACGAGGAGCTCGTGCTCGAGACGCTCGGCGGTGCGGCGTACCCCGCGCGCAATCCCCGCGACAACCTGGCGGATCTCGAGGCGCAGATCGCGGCCAACAACACCGGCGTGCGGCTGCTCGGCGAGATGACCGATCGCTACGGGCTCGAGACGGTGCTGGCCTACATGCGGCACGTTCAGGACAACGCGGCGGCCAAGGTGGCGAGCGAGATCGCCAAGCTGCCCGACGGGGAGCTCCGCTTTCAGGACGCGCTCGACGATGGAACGCCGATCTGCGTTAGCCTGAGCGTCTCGGGAGATCAGATGGAGGTGGACTTCGCGGGGACGGGTCCGGAGGTCGAGGGCAATCTCAACGCTCCACGCGCGGTGACAGTAGCGGCGGTGATCTACGTGCTACGCGCGCTCGTCGGCGAGGACATTCCGCTCAACAGCGGCTGCCTGCGACCGGTGACGATCCGCATTCCCGAGGAATCCGTCCTCTCTCCAGGTCCGCATCGGGCCGTCTGCGGCGGCAACGTGGAAACCTCGCAGCGCATTGTCGACGTGCTGCTCGGCGCGCTCGGCAAGCTCGGCGCGTGCCAGGGCACGATGAACAACTTCACCTTCGGCGACTCGAGCTTCGGCTATTATGAGACCATCGGCGGCGGTGCGGGGGCCGGGGAGGGGTTCGACGGCGCCTCGGGCGTGCACACGCACATGACCAACACCCGGATCACAGACCCGGAGGTGCTCGAGGCGCGCTTCCCCGTGCGCCTGCGCCGGTTCTCGCTGCGCGCGAACTCGGGCGGGGCGGGCGCGTGGCGGGGCGGCGATGGGCTGGTGCGCGAGGTCGAGTTCCTGCGACCGATGCGCGTCTCGATCCTCTCGGAGCGGCGCGACCGCGCGCCCTTTGGACTGCGCGGAGGGGAAGATGGCGCACCGGGTCGCAACCTGCACAACGGCCGCGAGATCCCGGGCAAGTGCTCCCGGGACGTCGAGGCCGGCGATACCATCCGCATCGAGACCCCCGGCGGGGGCGGCTTCGGGGTGCGCGAATGAGCCACGTGGGCTTCATCCTGCAGCCGACGAGCACGCAGCGCTCGGGTCGGCCGGTGATCCAGCTGTTCGGTCGGCTGCGGGACGGCGGGCCGTTCCTCGTCGAGGACGATCGTTTCGAGCCCTACTTCTTCGCCCATCCGGAGTCGATCCGAGCGCTCGCGTCCAAGCGTGACGCGCATATCCAGGCGAGCGACCTCCGGGATCTCCAGGGCCGCCCCGTCCTGCGCGTCGTCGCCCGCGTTCCCGGAGACGTCCCCCGTCTGCGCCAGGCCGTGATCGATGCCGGCGGGGAAGCGCTGGAGGCCGATATCCGCTTCCCGTACCGCTACTTGATCGATCGCGGTCTCCGCGCGGGCGTCGAGATCGAGGGAGTCCCCGAGCGCCTCGAGTCCGGCTTGCGACGCTTCGTCAATCCCGAGCTCCGCCCCTGCGAGTTCCGCCCCCAGCTCAGCGTTCTCTCCATCGACATCGAGACGACACCCGATGCGAGCGAGGTCTTCTCGATCGCGCTGGTCGGCAACGATGTCGACGAGGTCCACATCGTCGGGGACCGACCCGTGGAGGGTGCGACGGTGCACGCGGACGAGCCGGAGCTCCTGCGCGCCTTCAACACCCGAATTCTCGAGCTCGATCCCGACGTTCTGACGGGCTGGAACGTGATCGACTTCGACCTGCGCGTCCTCGAGCGCAGGGGGAAGGTCCTACGAGTGCCGCTCGAGCTCGGCAGGGTACCGGGTCCGATGTCGTTCACGCAGGATCGCTCCTTCACACGCACCGGCCGCGCCGAGATCGCGGGCCGCATGGTGCTCGACGGCATCGCGCTGGTGCGCGACGCGTTCATCACGCTGGACGACTACACGCTCGAGACCGCCGCGCGTCAGCTGCTCGGTCGGGGCAAGCTCATCCACGAGCCTCTGGGCGACCGCGCCACCGAGATCCAGCGGCTCTACCGGGAGGACCCCGCTGCTCTGGTGGCCTACAACCTCGAGGACGCGCGACTCGTGCTGGACATCATCGAGCAGGAGGGACTCATCGACCTCGTCGTCGAGCGGAGCCTGCTCTGCGGCATGCAGCTCGACCGCGTGGGAGCGAGCATCGCTTCCTTCGATCTCGTCTATCTCCCGGAGCTGCGCCGCCGCGGCTACGTCGCGCCTTCCGTCGACACGGAGCGCAAGCGCGAGCGGGTGCGCGGGGGCGCCGTGATGAAGTCGCATCCCGGGCTGGTCCGGAACGTGGCCGTCTACGACTTCAAGAGCCTGTACCCGAGTCTGATCCGCACGTTCGACCTCGACCCGTTGGCGCATGCCAACCCCGGAGACGACCCGATCGTCGCACCCAACGGCGCCGCCTTCGCACGCAAGGGCGGTCTGCTGCCCGAGATCCTGCTGCGCTTCTTCGAGCGGCGCGACGAGGCAAAGCGGCGCGGAGATCCGCACGCTGACCTCGCGATCAAGATCATGATGAACTCTCTCTTCGGCGTGCTCGGCGCCGCGGGCTGTCGCTTCTTCGATCCCGACGTCGCCAACGCCATCACGAGCTTCGGACAGCAGATCCTGAGCTGGACGCGAGAGGAGTTCGAGGCGTGCGAGGTGCGCGTGCTCTACGGCGATACGGACTCCGTCTTCGTCGCCCTCGATCCGGAGCTGGATGATGCAGCAACCAGAAAGCACGCCGAGCAGCTGCTCGAGCTCGTGCAGGATGCCCTCGCGCGCAGAGTCGAGGGCGAATACGCCGTCGAGTCGCAGCTCCAGCTCCAGCTGGAGCGGATCTACTCCCGCTTCTTCCAGCCGAGCGTGCGCGGCGGGACCGAGGGGAGCAAGAAGCGCTATGCGGGACTCGTCGACGGGCAGCTCCACATCGTCGGTCTGGAATCGGTCCGTCGCGACTGGCCGGAGGTCGCCCGGCAGCTCCAACACGGCATGCTCTCACGCGTCTTCAACGACGCGCCGGTCGTGCCGTTCGTCCAGGAGATGGTGAAGCGCGTCAAGAGCGGCGAGCTCGACCGAGAGCTCGTCATCCGCAAGGGTCTGCGCAAGGGCTCGGTTGAGCGATACAAAGAGAGGATCCCCCCGCACGTGGAAGCCGCGCGCCGCGCCGGCCCCCGGGCGGGTCGTATCGTGAGCTACGTGGTGACGCAGGGAGGCCCCGAGCCCGTCTTCCCGGGTGAGCCGCTCCCCGGAGGAATCGACTATGCTCATTACGTCGAAAAGGTGCTGCGCCCCGTGGCGCAGTCGATCCTCTCGGTCATGGGCGAGAGCGTGGAGGAAGCTCTCGGCGAGCCGCGTCAACTCGACTTGCTGTGAGCCGACGCTCGTACCTTGACTTCGCGACAAATGCGAGCCTATAAGCGAGGGTTTGCTGGAACAGTCCCGTCGCGTCACCGCTTTTCTCGCGGCCCTGTTATGGGCTACGGCCTTCGCGCTGCTGATCTCGGCCCGCGCCCTTGCGGCGGCTCCCGAAGTACCGGGCATCGCCACACCTGCAGACGGGCAGGCGTATCTGGTCACGGAGTTTCTGCCTCGCTACGTCGCAGACCACCCCCAGCATCCGCCCCTCAGCACGGTTCTGGAGGCGGGAGTTGAGCTGGGTGAGGTCTCCGACGGGTACGTAGCTCCCCGGGCAGGTGTCCCGACACGCAGGATCCGCCTGAACCAGGACGGGGCCCGCGTGCCCGCGCGCTATTACGCCTCGGCACTGGCCGCGATCAATCGGACCATCCTCGGGGAGCTGAACCGTCTGGGCCTCGCAGGCGTCAGGGTCCAGACGAGCCCCGGGGATATCGATCCCGCGAGCGGAGACGACAGGCGCAAGCCCGAGCAGCGCACGCTCGGCGTCGACATCGAGACCGGCCGCATCAGCGGCCTGCGGGTCATCGGGGTCGAGACGTTCGCCCTGGGGGATCGCTTCCCGCCAAAGGAGGCCGCCGACAATCCCGTTCACAGGCGCATCAAAGAACGCTCGCCGATCCAGCCGGCCGATTTGGCTCGCCCGGGAGCCACGGATCTGCTGCGCATCGATCTGCTCGAGGATTACGTCGCCCGTTTGAACCGACATCCCGGCCGCAGGGTCGTCGCCGAAATCTCACCCAGCCGGATGACTCCCGGGTCGGCCTACCTCGACTACAAGATCGTGGAGGCGAAGCCGTGGACCGTCTACTCGCAGTTCGACCGGACCGGTACGGAAGAGACGCATCGCTGGCGACAGCGCTTCGGATTCCGACACACCCAGCTCAGGGGCGAAGACGACACGCTTCGGCTCGACTACGTCACGGGCGGCGAGTTCGGGGGCGTGCACGGGATCTTCTTCGCTTACGAGTCCCCCCTGGCGAGCTTCGATCGTCTCCGCTGGCAGGTCAACGCTCTGTACAGCGAGTACGACGCCTCGGAGTTCGGGATCAACAACGTGACCTTCGAGGGCCGCGAGCACGGCTTTGGCTTGCAGCTCATAGCCAACGTGTTCCAGCGCCGGAAGCTCTTCGTCGACCTGATCGGAGAGATCCGCTGGCAGGATATCGAGGTCAAGGACGGTTTCTTCAACATCCGGGGCGATGAGGATCTGTTCATCCCACGCGTGCGTCTCCGCGCGGAGACCATGACCGATGCCGTGCAGTTTCACGCGGACGTCGGGTGGGAGCGCTCTCTGGGCGGAGGTTCGAGCCTCGAGAAGCTCGATCTTCAACGGCTGGGCCGCATCGACCCCGACGAGCGCTGGCAGATCCTGCGCTGGGACGCGGCGCTCTCGTTCTTCGTCGAGCCCG
>JAUXJB010000208.1 GCA_030624945.1 Deltaproteobacteria bacterium
CGTAGTACTTCCAGACGTTGTAGACAACGGCGGCGTTGATGTGGCGCTGTCTTCGGCTGTTGTCCGGTAGCCAGCGCCCGGACAGGGGGTTCAGGTGTACGCGCTGGCTCTCCTCGCGCCCGTCGCTCCCGCTCTGCCAGGGGTACATCGCGCCGCGGAAGCCCGCCTCCTCCGCCAGGCGACGCGCGGCCGGCAGACGCCGGTAGCGGTACATCAATAGCCCCCGCGTGATCTCCGGAAGCCGCAGGTTCAAGAACGGGAAGATGAACACCTCGTCCCAGAACACGTGGCCACGATAGGCCTCGCCGTGCAGCCCGCGGGCGGGAATTCCGACGTCGAGATCGGTGGTGTGGAGGGAAGCCGTCTGCAGCAGGTGAAAGATGTGCAGGCGCAGCAGGAGCTGCAGGTGCTCCTCGCCTTGCTCGACGAGCGTGTCACAGCGTCTCCAGAGACGCGCCCAGGCTTCGGTATGCGTTTCGAGGAGCTTCTCGAAACCCGGCGCGGAGAGACAGGCCTCACCTGCTGCCAGCTCGCAGTGCGAGATGGCCGTGTCCCGGGAGCTGTATACGGCCACGACCTTCTCGACCCGCAGGGGCACTCCCCGATGGGCCTCGACCGAGAGATCCTCCCCCGCATAGGCCGGCTGTAGAACGAGCCGGCGCCCCGGGGCGATTGCCCGGTCGCCTTCGAAGACTCGGGTCCGCGCGGCCTGGGCCATCTGGATCTCCGACTGACGTGTCCGCACGCGCAGCAGGATTCCTCGCTCGTCGAGCGGTGCGCTCTGGACGGGCTCGAGGTGATTGCCGTTCAGCTCGCGGTAGCGCGCAACGCCCTCGTTGCGCACGCGGCCATCCAGAGCCGAGTGGATCTCCAGGGGTCCTTCCCAGTTCTCGGGCGTGATGGTGACCTCGAGGGCCGCGAGGTGGCAGTCGCCCATGTGCACGAGACGACGGCTGCAGAGCGTCGTCTCGCGACCCTCCGGATCGCGAAACCGGATCTCGCGCGTCAGCAGGCCGCGGGCGAGATCCAGCTCCTGGCGATAGGAGAGGACCTCGACCTCCGCCAGCTCGAAACGGGCCCCGCCCCGCGGGCCGAAACGGAGGCGCAGCCAGTTCGGCCAGTTGACGAGATCCTCGTTCTCGACGGTCCGACCCGCGATGATCGTTTGCAGTCGGTTGTAGCCGCCGGCCAGATAGGTACCGGGATAATGGACGCCGTCGGCCGCGGATTCCTCGGCGGCTCCGCGCGTGGCGAAGTACCCGTTGCCGAGCGTGCAGAGCGCCTCCCGCAGCCCCTCTTTCTCGGGCACAAACTCGTCGTAGACCAGGGACCAGGTACTCAATGGACCGCGCCGCGCAGACTGTCCAGCAGCTCGTGGAGCCAGTGCGCAACCTCGCGAGGATCGCGAAGGGAGTAACTCGCAGCGGTGGGGCGCGACTCCTCCTTGACCACGATACCGATACCGCGCGCCCGGAGGGCCTCGAACGCATGCTCGTCCGTCACGTCGTCCCCGAGGTACACCGGACAGAACCGGGCGGGATCGAGCTGCAGTGCCTCGAGTAGCCAGAGCACGGCCCGGCCCTTGTCCCAGTCGACGCGCGGGAGCAGCTCGAGGACCTCGTGACCAAGGCCCTTCGCGAGCTGCGGGTGTCGAGACAGGATGTCCTCGACGGCCTTCCTCACCTCCGCCCGGCGCTCTTCTCCCCGTACCCGTCGGAAGTGGACCGCGACCGAGAACTTCTTCCTCTCCACCTGGGATCCCGCGATAGATTGCAGGCGCGCGCGAAGCTCGCGCTCGGCGGCGTCGAGAGCTTCGAGACATTCGGAGGCGACTTCTTTCCGGATCCCCGTGCCCGCAGGTCCGGCGATGTCAAACCCGTGACTGCCGATGTACCCGAGCTCCGCGACGCCGATCAGCTCTTCGGCCGCCTCTCGATCGCGACCGCTGGCGATCACGACAGGGCAGTGACCCGTCAGCTCGCGGAGAAGCTCACGGACGTCCTCGGCGAGAACCGCGTCCTCGGGACGCTCGACGATCTCGGTGAGCGTGCCGTCGTAGTCCAGGAGCAGCGCCGGCAGCCGACCTCCGAGCTGCGCTTCGATCTCTTCGAAATGAAGCAGGGCCGAGGGAGGATCGAGCTCGAGCGCAGCCGGTGCCAGCTCCGCCAGGTCGCGAACCACGACGTCCGCGCCGGCGTCGCGAAGCGCCGCCGACTGCTCTCCCCGATCTACGCCCACGACGCAACCGAATCCACCGCGCCTGCCCGCTGCCACGCCCGCCAGTGAGTCCTCGACGATGGCGGCGCGGCCCGGGTCGACCCCCAGCTGCCTGGCGACCTCGAGAAAGACGTCCGGCGCGGGCTTGCCTGCGAGGCCGAGCGCCGCGGCTTGCACGCCATCCAGCTCCGCCTCGAACAGATCTCGCAGACCGGCCGCCTCCAGCACGGCGGAGCAGTTCCGGCTGGCGGACGCGATCGCGACGCGTACCCCTGAGCGCTTGAGCCGGTCGACCAGGCGCTCGGCGTCCCGATAGACCTCCACCCCGTCGCGCTCCAGGCGACGGAGGAAGAAGCGATTCTTGCGGTTCCCGAGACCGCAGACCGTTTCCCGCTCCGGGGGGTCGTCCGGATCCCCGTCGGGAAGCTCGACTCCCCGCGCCCTCAAGAAGTCCCGGACGCCGTCGTAGCGGGGCTTTCCGTCCACATGACGACGGTAATCGCTGCGCGCATCAAACGGCTCGAACGAGCGACCCTCGCGCTGCCCCAGCTCTGCCAGGAAACGGTCGAACATCTCCTTCCAGGCTGCCGCGTGCACGTCGGCCGTTCGCGTCAGGACGCCATCCAGATCGAAGATCACGAGCTCTAGGTCGCAGAGATCCACCGCCTGGATCGCCTCCCCTCTCGGAGCAGATAGAATCGTGAGCGCCCAGATCCCACTCTATAAGTAAGGAGCTCGTCATGCCCGAATCCTCGGACTCCGGGTACCTGACCCGCACACTCGAGGCCGCCGTTCGACTCGGCGCGCTGCTGCTTCTGGCGGCCTGGTGCTTCCAGATCGTCCAGCCCTTCGTGATCCCCGTCGTGTGGGGCGCGATCCTCGCCGTCCTGCTGTACCCGGCGTATCGCTGGGTGTGCAACGGGCTTGGCGGCCGCAGAGCGCTGACCGCCGCTCTCTTCACGATCCTAGCGCTGGTCATCCTCCTGACACCCACGGCGATGTTCGCGACCACGCTCGTCTCCTTCACGAGAGATCTCGTGCAGGAGCTCAACGCCGGAACCCTGTCGGTCCCCCCACCCCCGGAGAGCGTGGGCGCGTTGCCGATCATCGGCGAATCGCTCGAGACGTTCTGGCTCGACGCCTCCACCAACCTGGAGGGAGCGTTGCGCCAGCTGGCCCCGCAGATAGGAGCGCTGCTCCAGTGGATCCTCTCGACCGCGGTAGGCACCGGTCTCGGGATCCTGCAGTTCACGCTCTCGATCGTCATCTC
>JAUXJB010000242.1 GCA_030624945.1 Deltaproteobacteria bacterium
TACGCGTTGCCCACGCACAGGAAGAGCTCCTCGTGGTCGCGCTTGGTGACCGCGTACACGGAGGTGGGATGGAGCGGCTTGGTCTCGGGCGTCGGCACCGGCTTGAGTGGCCTGCCCCGCTCGTCCAGGACTTCCCAGCTCCGCTGCTCGAGCTGGCTGTCGCTGCGCAGCAGGGGAAAGGCCGGCTTGCCATCCACGTCGACGTAAGCTCCCTCACCGTAGATCGACATCGAGGATGCGACCACCAGCCGCTGGATCCGGTCGCGCCTGGGCACGATCCCCTGCAGCAGGACGGCCGCGCCCAGCGAGTTGACCGAGACGTAGTGCTCGATCTCGTACATCGATTGGCCGACCCCGACAGCCGCGCCCTGGTGGAACACCACCTCCACACCGTCCAGAGCGCGCTCTACGGCGGCCGGATCGCGGAGATCTCCGCGAATGCGCTCGGCCTCTCCCGCCAGGTGCTCGGGCCAGCCCGCCGCATCGCCGTGAACCTGCGGGTCCAGCGCGTCGAGAACCCGGACCTCGTGGCCCTCGCGCACCAGCGCGTCCACCAGGTGGGAACCGATGAAGCCAGCTCCGCCCGTGACCAGCACCTTCATGAACGCCTCCCTCTCGCAGCTACGCCGAATCGAGTCCCGCGCCGGCGGGTCGCCCGGACGCATGCCACGCCAGAATCTTGCGATACTCGGCCGCCCGACGCCCGCCGAGCACGCTCCCGAACAATAGCTTCAGCACGACCATGAGCCAGAGCGCCGCGTAGGCCGCACTACCCCGATTCTTGAGAAAGAACGTGTACCGGCTCCGGTAGTACTCGATCCGGGTTCGCAGCGGCACCTTCTTCTTGGTCGCCTCCCCATACAGATGTATGACAAAGGCATCCGGCAGGTGCATCACCCTCCAGCCCGCGTCGCGGATGCGCTGACACCAGTCGGTCTCCTCGAGGAAGAAGAAGTAGTCCTCGTCGATCATCCCCACCCTCTGAACCACCTCCCGGCGCACGAACAGGCAAGCTCCCAGTACGGCCTCCACCTCGAGCGGCTCCGAGTAATCGCTGCGCTTGCTCGGGTAGCGCCTCGGAAACATGCGGCGCAGGAGCGACTGCGACACGAGCTCCGATACCAGGGTGGGAGCGTTGTGAATGCAGTTCTGCTTGGTGCGATCCGGGTTGAGAAGCTGGGGACCCACGACGCCGACATCGGGGTTCCGGTCGAGATACTCGACACAACGCTCGAACCCGCCCGGCAGAACGATCGTGTCGCTGTTGAGGAGCACGGCGTGACGCCCGTTCATCTTGAGCAGACCCTGGTTGTTGCCCGCCCCGAAGCCCACGTTCCTCGGCAGTGCGATCACATGGACGTCGGGGAACTGCATCTGCGCGGCCCGCACGGTTCCGTCCTCGGATCCGTTGTCGACGAGGATCACCTCGTAGGCGAGCTGGAGCCCGGCGTCCTCTATGGACGCGAGACAGTCGAGCACCAGATCCCGGACATTCCAGGACACGATGATGATCGAGAGGTCCAGCGCCTCACTCACCGAGAGACCCCCGCTCGTCACACTCGAGAGCTCCCTCTTCGCCTCGCTCCGCTGCCAAGGGCCGAATCATACGCAGCATCCGCTCGTCGAGCCAGAGGGAGCAACCCGGGTCCGGCAAGAGCCGCGGATTAAGGGTATCCAGTGGGCGATGATCGCGCTCGAGGTCAGCTCGGCGGCGGGCAGGCCCCCGTACGGGGGGATCGGGGGCGCCATCCGGAACGTCGTCGGCGAGCTTCTGCGGCTCGATCCCGACACCCGCTACGACCTGTGCTACCGGCTCTCGCGCTGGCGCCGAGGCAACCTGTTCCGGCCGTCCGCACCGAATGCACGGCTGCGCGTCATACAGGATCCGTTCAACGCCCTGCTCCTGCGCAGCGACCGGCTTCTCCATTCCATGGGAATCTACGTTCCGCAGACCCCGCGCATCACCAAGCTCGTGACCATCCACGATCTGAACGCGGTGCGAAACGTGCAATGGGTGCGACCCGAATGGCACGAGCGGCGCAGCCGACGGATTCGCCAAGCGGTAGATCGAGCGGATCACGTGGTCACTTACAGCGCCTTCACCGCAGCCGAGGTCCGTGAGGAGTACGGGCTGCGGGATGACCGCGTGCATCCGATCCTGCTTGGAGTCGATACGGAGTCGTTCTTGCCGACGCCGGAGGAAAGGGTGCGAGAGCTGCGCGCCAAGTACGGCGACTACGTGATCTCGATCGGGCTGGTCACCCCCCGCAAGAACTTCGAGGCACTCGTGCGCGCCGTCGCACCGATCGACGGGCTCGGACTCGTTCTCGTCGGGCGCAGATCGGATGCCGAGTCCGCCGTTTCGCAAACCATTCAAGAGATGGGAATGCAGCAGCGTGTTACGCGCCTCGAGGGCATATCCCACCCGGACTTGGTCGCGCTCATCGGCTCCGCGCGCGTCTGCGCCGTACCGAGCCTCTACGAGGGCTTCGGACTCACGGTGCTGGAGGCGATGAGCTGCGGAACTCCCGTGGTCTGCTCCCTCGCAGCCTCCCTGCCCGAGGCCGCGGGCGACGCCGCACTCCTGGTGGATGCCCGCGACATCTCCGCGCTCTCGGATGCGATCCGACGGGTCGTCGAGGACAGCGATCTCGCACAGCGCTTGCAGACACTCGGCCTCCAGCGGGCTCGCGAGATGTCCTGGTCCGCCTCTGCGAAGAACCTGCGCGCCCTCTACCGCGACGTCGCCGGAGTCTGAACCTAGAGTTCTTGCGCTCGGAGGCGCAACGAGTTGGAGATTACGGAGACCGAACTCATGCTCATGGCCGCGGCCGCGATCATCGGATTGAGAAGCAAGCCGAAGACAGGATAGAGCGCGCCGGCCGCGATGGGAACGCCGAGCGCGTTGTAGACGAACGCGAAGAAGAGGTTCTGCCTGA